>JAKSUT010000167.1 GCA_024408705.1 bacterium
AAAAACAATGAACAAAAATCAAAATACAATTTCACGACGTAGCAGAATTAGACTTCAAAAGGACTAATTTTGTTTGTGATGTAAATTTTGATTATAAATAAATTTAAGCGCCTTTTGAAGTTTCAAAAGGCGCTTTTTTAATGCGTTTTTAATAACGGAAAGGAAAATAAAATGAAACGACAAAACCGAAACATTTTAAAAGAACAAAAAAATTGGATGAACAGAATTTGGGGTCTATAACCCTATATAAATAGAAAGGATAAAAATGTCATTATTAATAAATAGCGTAATTTCAGCACTAGATAAACCCACTTCACTAACCCCATTTTTCGTAAAAGATTCACTAGACAATATTGGGAAAACATACATGGCTTCAAAAGCTGGAGGAAAGCACGAAGCTAGAGAAAGATTTATTGAAGAAACAGGAACAAGTATTTTTTGGATAGGCGGAATTCCTGCAATCAGAAAATTATCAAGCGTTTTATTTAAAAACAAATTTGATTCAGATATTCATTTCAAAAGAATTAACACAAAAGGTGTTCAAAGTTATTTTGCAGATGAATTAAAAAATGGTGATACTCTAAGTTTTTCTAAAAAAGACTTAGATGGTATCAATTTGAAAGGCAAAAATTTAGAAGCAATACAAAAAAAGCTTACAGATAATGGCTTTGTTGCAAATAAATCACTTGGGAAATACGGCAAGTACCACATTGGAACATCAATTGCAGCAGTTGCAATTAACTTTGTAATGCTTACTGCAGCTCTTCCTGCATTTAACCACTTGCTATCTAAAAAAATCATTACTAAAGAACAAGAACAAAAACAAGAACCCAAAATTAAAAAACAAGAAAACTCAAACAAACAAAATCCTAGTTTTAAAGGTATAAAAGATTTTATAGATTTCAAAAATTTATTTAATTTCACAAAACTTGCAGAAAATGCTCAACTAAACCCAACTAGTTCGATGCTTTTACTTGATTACGGTATTTCTGGAAGCAGAGTTACTTTTGTACCAAGAAACAATCAAGAAAGAATTGAATACATAATAAACGAAGGCGGAATTTTATTATTCTTTTATTATGCAGCTGATTGGATTAAAAAAGGTTTTGAAAAAATAGCAAACAATGTTTTCAAAGCACCAATCGATCTTGATTACAAAATTCTTGCAGACAAAGATTTTGAAAACATTTTAAAAAATCAAAAAACTGATTTAACAAAATTTCCAAACGAAAATCCTAATGAAATCAATATTATCAAATTTATTGATTCAGAATTAAAAGATATTCCACAAAACACAAAAACAGAAGATGTATTTAAAAACCCAACACTTAAATTGGCACAAAAAACAGGCTTGCTAGATGTTGAATATGATGAAGGTGCAAAAAGTTGGATTAGACACTCAAAAAAATATATCGAAACAGATAAAATTGCTGAATTAAACAAAAATCTTCAAGCTTTTTCTAAAAAAATAACTAATGAAAAAGATATTAAAAATTTAATTCAAAAAGCTAAATATGCAAAAATACTTTCTGTTGTAGGCAACATTGGAATTTGCACAGCAACATTAAGTATATTGCTTCCAAAATTGAAATACATCGTCAGAAAGAAGATGACAAATTCTCTTGAAGCACCTGGAATTACAGAATATAAAAAAGATTCAACAAAAGCTTAAATAAAATTATTTACTTAACTTTTTAACAATCTCTTCAAGAACAATTTTGACATGAGAATATGTCAAACCACCTTGCATATACACTGCAAAAGGCGGACGCATAGGTCCATCAGCAGAAAGTTCTAACGTTGCACCTTCAATAAATGTTCCGCCAGCCATAATAACTTCGCTATCATATCCTGGAATTTTTTCAGGTATTGGAGTTACATAAGCATTGATAGGTGACAAAGATTGAACAGTTCTGCAAAATTGTTCTAAAGGTTCTGGAGCATTGAATTCAATTGTTTGAATAATATCTGTTCTTTTTTCATTATATTTTGGAGTAGAAACATACCCCATATTTTCAAATATTTTTGAAGCCAAAATAGCACCTTTAACAGCATCAGAAACAACTGAAGGCGCCATAAACAAACCTTGAAAAATCAATCTATGTTGATTTAACATAGCACCGCCCTCACAGCCAATACCAGGAGCAGTAAGTCTTTGAGCTGCTTGCTCAACCAAATCTTCACACCCTGCAATGTATCCACCTGTTTCAACAATTCCGCCACCAGGATTTTTAATTAAAGAACCTGCAATTAAATCTGCACCAACTTCTAAAGGTTCTTTTTCTTCTACAAATTCTCCGTAACAATTATCAACAAAACAGATACATTCAGGATTTTTAGATTTTACAATCTTTATAATTTTTTCAATCGTAGAAATATCTAAAGATTTTCTAGTTGAATAACCTCTTGAGCGTTGAATTGTGACCATATTACAAGATTTGTCAATTTTCTTTTCTAACAAATCAAAATCTATTTCTAAATTTTCTGTTAAAGGAATTTCGTCATACAAAACACCATGACCCATTAAAGAAGCACGTTTATCACCACGAGTTCCGATAACTTCTTCCATAGTATCGTATGGAGTTCCAGCAACAGAAATAAGTTTTTCACCCACTCTTAAATTTCCCATCAAAGCGCAAGCTAAAGCATGAGTACCAGAGACAAAATGAGTTCTTACAATTGCTTTTTATGCTTTAAAAACCTGAGCACAAACTTTATCTAAAACTTCTCTGCCCATATCATCATGACCGTAACCTGAAACAGTATAAAAATGTTCAGGTGCGACTTTGTTATCAAAAAAAGCTTTTAACACTTTTCTTTGGTTGAAATCTCTAACACTATTTACATAATCAAATTGTTCTTCTAAAGATTTTTCTATTTTATTTATATCAAAATTTTCATACATCATACAAAAACGATACTAAAAAAATA
>JAKSUT010000168.1 GCA_024408705.1 bacterium
ATTATAGGTGATTTTGTAGGAAGTGTTTATGAGTTCAAAAATGTAAAGCATAAAGACTTCTAACTTTTTACTGCTCGAGAATTAACATACAGAATCATAGGAGTTTTAAAATAAAACAGTGAAAAAAATTTTCCGGCAATAGAGGGAGAAAAATTGAATTTAAGCTAAAATATCGAACTTTTTGATCCTACAAATCCATTTTTATTTATAATTGAAAATTTTAAATTGATTAAAATCTTGTGGATTGGGGAATCTATTAAAAATTTCATGTGCTTTGCATAAATAAAACAAAGTTTTGTTTGATATTAATTGATTTTTGTGGTGAGTTAAAAAAGCCCATTTATTTGCGTTAATGTTAAGTTTTAAACTTAGTGGGTAAAGCAAAACAATATTGTTTCTAGTTATCGTTTTGTTTAAAATTGATGTCTATGACGGACGGAGGATAATATTTTGAAACACACTGATATAAAAATTATATATCAAAATTGTACTTCTTTTTTTGAAAAGTTTGTAGTTGTATGTGGCTGGGTTAAAACTTCCAGAGATTCTAAAAATGTTGGTTTTGTTGAAATTAACGATGGAACATATATAAAAAATCTTCAGGTAGTAATTGATAAAGAGTCTTTTCCAGAGCTAAAAACTTCTTTAGTTTTTCCTGTTGGAACTGGTGTAATGGTTTCTGGCAAACTTGTTAAATCAGAAAAAAATATTTGTGAACTATTGCTTGAAAAATACTCAATACTTGGGGAAAGCCCTTCCGATTATCCTCTTCAAAAGAAAAGGCACACCTTAGAATTTTTAAGAACAATGCCTCATTTAAGAGTGAGAGCTAACACCTTGGCCTATGTTCAGAAAGTGCGTTCTGCTTTGGCATATTCATCTCATTTATATTTTCAAAGTAATGGTTATACTTATGTTCATACTCCTTTAATAACCGGTAGTGATGCCGAAGGCGCTGGTGAAGTTTTTCGTGTTACTACGTTGCCTTGGGATGCAAAAGCTAAATCAGAAAAAGAATTTTTTGAAAAAGATTTCTTTGGAAAACCTGCTTTTTTAACTGTTTCAGGCCAACTTGAAGGTGAGACTGCTGCAATGGCACTTGGTAAAATTTATACGTTTGGGCCTGTCTTTAGGGCAGAAAATTCTAATACTTCGAGACATGTTTCTGAATTTTGGCAATGTGAACCTGAAGTCGCTTTTGCTGAGCTTTCTGACATTATTGAAATTATTGAGGAATATATAAAATTTATAACGAATTATGTTTTGAAAAATTGTAGTGAGGAAATCGATTTCTTTACTAAATTTTTTGAACCAGGTTTACGTGAGAAACTAGAACTTGTTGCAAATTCGAAATTTGTTGTAATTGAATATACTGAAGCTATTGAAATGCTAAAAAAAGCTAAGGATGTCAACTTTGTTTATGAACCAAAGTGGGGGGATGAACTTCAAAGTGAACACGAAAGATACATTACTGAAAAAATATTCAAGAAGCCAGTTTTTGTTATTAATTATCCAAAAGAGTCAAAGGCTTTTTATATGAAACAAAATGCTGATGGCAAAACTGTTGCAGCAACAGATTTATTAGTTCCTGGTGTTGGCGAAATTGTTGGCTGTTCAGAAAGAGAAACTGATTATAAAAAATTGGTAGAGGCAATGAAAGCCAGAGGAATGAATCCTGAGCTTTATAAGCAGTATTTGGATTTAAGAAAATATGGTTCAGTTCCACATAGCGGTTTTGGCATTGGATTCGATCGATATGTTATGTATTGTACAGGAATGACAAACATTAGGGATGTTTTGTTATATCCTCGTGCTCCAAAAGAACTTCAGTAAAAACCAGATTTTAAAGAAAATATGAGGAAAACAATATGAAAGAAATAGTAAAAAATACAAAAAATGACTTTAGCAAGATAAACGGAGCTAAATTAGGTGGATTAGTTTGTAATAAGAACGCTCCAGTTATAAAGTCTGCCAAATTAGGTGGATTAGTTTGTAATAAGAACGCTCCTTCTATACGCTGATAATTTATGTTTAAAGTCGATCAATTAAAGAACTCAGTTCACGTTTTTAATAGTAATGGAGTCTCTTATATTTATGCAACTTATGCAAATCGAATTTTTAGTTTATCTAAAAAAGAAGCTAAGCTATTAAACAAAATTTTCGATAATAATTTTCAAGATTTTTCAAAGTTAAATTCACAAGACACTAAATTTTTAAATGATTTATTCAAATTATGTGTAGTGAAAAAAAATATTTCAAACTTTCCCAATTTAAATTCTTTGGTTTTGTTGATTTCTGAATCATGCAATTTTGCTTGCACATATTGTTATGGTTCATATGGTACCAAAACGAGAAAAATGTGTTTTGAAACTGCAATGAATGCAATTGATTTAGCTTTGAAATTAGGAATTAGAGATATTGTTTTCTTTGGCGGCGAACCATTAACAAATTTTGAAGTAATAAAAAAAGCTGTAGATTACATAGAAAAAAAAGACCTTGATTCCGTAGAATTGAGAATAACAACAAACGGTTCATTGGTCACTGAAGAAATAGCTAAGTATTTTTATGATCATCATTTTTTAGTTTCAGTTAGTATGGATGGGGATGAAGATTCACACAACAGTACTAGAGTATTTCCCAACGGAAAGCCAACATATTCATCCGTTATTAAAGGCATAGAATTGTTAAAAAAATATAAAGTGCTAACTTTGCTTGAAATAACCTACAGCAAAAGACATACAAATTTAAAAAAACAAATTAAAACTGCACTTGAATTGTTTCCGGTTGTTTCGTGCGCTTGTGTTGATGGGAAAAAGGGTTGTCGTCATGATAATGATGTTATTACAGGAAATCTTTACGCAAGTTTCTATAGTACCTTACTTGATATTGAAAGAGAGGTTGGCAACGATAAAACCGTT
>JAKSUT010000169.1 GCA_024408705.1 bacterium
TATTCCTAATTTTCCAAAAGAAGGAATTATGTTCAGAGATATTACAACTGCTTTGCTAGACAAAGACGTTCTTAAAAAAATGATTAATTTCATTACAGAAGAATTTAAAAATGAAAAAATTGATTATGTTGCAGGGTTAGAATCAAGAGGATTTATTTTTGGTATGCCTGTTGCATATTTCTTAAACGCAGGCTTTGTTCCAGTTAGAAAACCAAACAAATTACCTGGAGAAACAATTTCTGAAAGCTATGAATTAGAATATGGAACAGATACACTAGAAATTCATTCTGATGCTCTTAAAAAGGGCGACAGAGTTCTTATCGTTGATGATTTACTAGCAACAGGTGGAACAGCTGCAGCGGCTTCTAATTTAATCAAAAAAACAGGTGCAGAAGTTGTTGGTTTAGCATTTGTAATCGAATTAGATGACCTAAAAGGTAAAAACAAATTGCCTAAAGACGCTAAAATTGTATCAATGGTTCATTTTGAAGGTGAATAAACAATTTGTCAAACTTTTATCAACTAAAAAAAGAGGTCAGTTTGTAAATAAACAAATCGACCTCTTTTTAAACTAAAATTTAGAAATTATTATTTAATATTCAGATATTTCTTGTACCGGTTTTGGTTTAGCAATTGCATCTTTAACTTTAACACCAAGGAAAATACCAACTCCGCTTATAAAAGCTTGAAATAAATAAGTAGAAAAACCAAAAGCATTTGCTTTTGCAACTCTTTTTGCAAGATCTGGACTTAATAATTCTTTTGCAAATTTATTTCCCTTTATTGATGCTAAACCTTCTTCAAGAAGCATCGGAATAAATGCAGCAAAAGTTAATTTACCAGCGTTATTTTTGATAAAAGTAGTAGTTTTATCAATATTATTTTTAGGCTTTTCATTTTCACCTTTTTTAGTTTTCAAAAGCGCAATCGCACTAATTGGAAGATAAAGTAATGATAATGGTCTTAATTTTTGTAATATTTTACCACCTTTACTCATGTTATCATTCATAGCATGACCAATTTCATGGAATACAGACAAAATTAAATCTTTGTTTGGTGTAAAAATGTTTTTACTTTTTGAATGATATACAGTATTATAACCCAGATTAACTGTTGCAGTTGTATTAGTTAAACCTTTTTTCATACCTTTTAAAAATTTTTTCGGCATTTTTTTTAAAAATTTATTATTTAAAGATTCTTTTAAAATATTAATAGCTTCATCTTCATTTTCATATGTAATTTTAAATATTTTAACACCCTTTTCAGATAATCCAGTTTTTTGAAGTGTATTTGAAATCGCTTCTTCGGCCTGTTTAAATTCATCTTCAAAAAAAACATCTGAAAAGTTTTTCATTTTAAACAAAGCTTTATTAAAAACTTTTTGATTTATATTTGTATTTTTTGATGCAACTACACGATTAACAGCATATCCTGCAACTGTTCCGCCTATAATTGCGCCAGCAACTGGCTTTTTGTATTGTGTTTCATTAGAATACAAATTTACTTCCATTTAACACCATAAATTTTAATACACACCTACATTAATAAAGTTTTTTAGTAACAAAAATTGCCTACAAAAAAATAAAAGAGAAGCTTTAAAGCTTCACTTTTATTTTCATTCTAAAATTCATATTTTATGCATTAAACTTTAGCAATTTGTTTATAATAATCATTTGCTTGTTCAAATTTATACGAAGCATTAAACAAGCGAGATTCTTGCAATGCAGGAGCAAGAATTTGTAAACCGATAGGCATACCAGTTGAATCAAATCCTGCTGGAACTGAAATACCTGGAATACCTGCTAAGTTTGCACAAATTGTTGCAATATCAGTCAAATACATAGCAAGTGGATCTTCTGTTTTTGCACCAAATTCAAAAGCTGTATTTGGACAAGTTGGAGAGATTAACAAATCAACTTTTTCAAATGCTTTTTTGAAATCTTCTGCAATCAACGCCCTTAATTGTTGAGCTTTTTTGTAATATGCATCATAATATCCTGAACTCAAAGCATAAGTTCCAAGCATTATCCTACGTTTAACTTCTGGTCCAAAACCTTCTGCACGTGATTTAGTATATAATTCCATCAAATTTTCAGCATTTGGATGTCTGTAACCATATCTTACACCATCAAAACGAGCTAAGTTTGAACTTGCTTCAGCTGTTGCAATAATGTAATAAACACCAATTGAATGTTTAATCAATGGAAGTGAAATTTCTACAATTTCAGCACCTAAAGATTTGTAAGTATCTACTGCTGCTTCAAATGCTTTTCTAACATCATCAGTAACACCTTCACCAATCAAATCTTTAATAATACCGATTTTCATTCCTTTAATATCTTTATTAAGGTTTTTAGAATATTGTTCTACCGGAACATCTAAAGATGTTGAATCTTTAGGATCAAGACCTGAAATAACCTCTAACAACATTGCAGAATCTTCAACACATCTTGAGAAAGGTCCAATTTGGTCTAATGATGATGCAAATGCAATCAAACCATATCTTGAAACTCTACCATAAGTTGGTTTCATACCTACAATACCACAGAAACTACCTGGAAGACGAATACTTCCGCCTGTATCTGAACCTAATGCAAGAGTAGCTTCGCATGCTGCAACTGCTGCTGCTGAACCACCAGAAGAACCACCAGGAACTTTATTCAAATCCCATGGATTTTTTGTTTTCTTAAATGCAGAGTTTTCAGTTGAACTACCCATTGCAAATTCGTCTAAATTAGCTTTTCCAAGGATTGGAACAAGGTTATTCATCAATTTTTCTGTAACTGTTGCGTTATATGGTGAAACAAAATTTTCTAAAATTTTACTTGAAGCAGTTGTTGGATAAC
>JAKSUT010000017.1 GCA_024408705.1 bacterium
AAAAATTCAGATTTAACAATTTCTGCAATTCCTGTTCCAAAAGAAGAAGCTTCTGAATTTGGTATTATGGAAATTAATGATAATTGGGAATTAGTTGGTTTTGAAGAAAAACCAAAAGAACCAAAAACAATCCCTGGTAATCCAGATATGTGTTTGGCTTCAATGGGAAATTATATTTTTGAAAAAAATGTTTTAGTAGACTCTTTATACAAAGATGCAACTAAAGAAAATTCAAAACACGATTTTGGTAAAAATATTATTCCGACATTGTTAGCAGAAGGAAAAAGAATATTTATTTATAATTTCCATGACAATACTCACAAAGGTATGTCAGAAGCAGAACAAGGTTACTGGAGAGATGTAGGTAATATCGATGCTTACTGGCAATCAAATATGGATTTATTAGATTATTGTCCTGAATTAAATTTATATTCTCAAGATTGGCCATTGAGAACATTCAATTATAACTATCCGCCAGCTAAATTCATTTGGGAAGAAGGCGATAGAATTGGTATGGCAACAAATTCAATGGTATCTGAAGGATGTATTATTTCAGGTGGTAGTCTTTCAAGATGTATTCTTGCTCCAAAAGTAAGAATAAACAGTTATTCTCAAATATCAGAATCAATTTTAATGGAAAATGTTTCTATCGGTCGTCACGCTGAAATTAAACGTGCAATTATTGATAAAAATGTTGTTATTCCAGCAGAAATGAAAATTGGTTTTGACAGAGCTGAAGATGAACGTAGAGGTTTTTACGTTTCTAAAGGTGGAATAACAGTTGTTCCAAAAGGCGCAATAATATAATAAAAGAAGATTAAAATGAAAAAAAAGATAATTATCAGCATCAGTATTATTGTTGTTATTATGATAACGTCTGCTGTTGTTTGGGCTTTTTCACCTGTGAAAAATTTAAAACCATCTGATTATGATGATGGTATTACAATGCAACAAGTTGAAAAACAAAATAAGCCTGTTCTTGTATTATTTTATGCTGATTGGTGCACGTATTGTTTGAAATTCATGCCAAAATATAAAGCATTAAAAAATGTTTATAAAGACGAATTTAATTTTGTTATGTTAAACATTGATGTTCCTGAAAACAAAAAATTTATAGAAGATTTTTATATTTCATTTTTCCCAACAGTATGTATTTATGACTCAGCTATAGATAATAAAATATTTTTACCTAATGCAATTTATGGTGATATGGCATTGTTGAAAAAAGAAATTGACAGATATTTAAGAATAAGAAAGATGATTAAAATAGAAAAATAATTATCTTTTTTGATGAATAGCAATATAATTGAAAAAATATCTTAAAGTGTTAAAATAAGTCTGTTATAAAAATATTTAAAGGTTTACAACAATGATAGAAATGAAAGTTATGGGAATAGCTCTTGATACAAGAACAGGTTCTCCAATTGTAGTTTTACATGATACAGAAAACAGAAAAGCTATTCCTATTTGGCTTGGTTCTGCTGAAGCAAGTGCAATTATTAGAAAAATAGAAAATCTTACTGTTTCTCGTCCAATGACTCATGATTTGATTGTTCAAATTATAGAAAAAATGGATTATACATTAGATAGAATTGAAATTGTTGATGTTGAAGATGAAACATATTATGCAAATATTGTTATTGTTGATAAAGAAGGAAAAGAAAGAGAAATAGATGCTCGTCCATCAGACGCTATTGCTGTTGCAATAAGAGTTGAAGCTCCTATTTTTGTTTCTCCAAAAGTTCTTTCAACAGGTTCTGTTTCAACAGATTCAGCAAAAGATGAACAAGAATCAGAAGAATTTAAAGAGTTTATTCAAAATGTAAACCCATCAGATTTTGCAAAAATGTTAAAAGATTTTCCTCAATCTGATCAATAAAAATCAATAAAAATTTTGATAAAAAAGAAAGGCGAAATTTTTAAATTTCGCCTTTTTATTTGTTTATATTATTTTGTTTTTATTTAGTAGCAAAAAGATGTTCCATAGCTGCTTTTACACCAGCACCTGTTTCAAATTTATAATTTAATTTTTTCAAAACCGCTTCTAAAGAAGAAACAGCAGTTAATAAATCTCTATCTGAAACATAACCAAGAGTTCCCATTCTAAAGATTTTGTCTTTTAAACTTTTTTGTCCGTTTGCAACTACAATATCAAAATCTTTTTTGAATGTGCTTCTTATATCAGGTACAGAAATACCTTCTGGAGGAAGAATTGAAGTAATAGAGAAACTAGCATTTTCATCTTTTTCAACAAAAAGTTTTAGACCTAATGCTCTAACTGCTTTTCTCAAACCAATAGCAAGTCTTTCATGTCTTGCATAAATATTTTCTAATCCTTCTTTTTTCATTATATTTAACGCAGTTTGAAGTGCAACAATAAGATTTACAGGTGGAGTCCATGGAGTTGTATCGCCTTCAACTGCTTTTTTATGAGCTGCCCAATCAAAATAGAAACTTGGATATTTGCATTGTTCAAATACTTTCCATGCTCTTTCACTTGCAGCCAAGAAAGATAATCCTGGAGGAAGCATAAAGCCTTTTTGTGAGCCTGAAACAAGAACATCAATTCCCCATTCGTCCATTTTTACATCCATTGCAGCAACAGATGTAACACCATCAACAACAGAAATTGCACCGTGTTCTTTAATTATTTGGCATAAAGTTTTAACGTCATTTTTAGCACCAGTAGATGTTTCTGAATGAGTTAAAGTAACAATTTTGATTTCATGGTTTGTATCTTGAGCAAGTTTTGCTTTTAAATCTTCAGGATTAATTACTTGTCCAAGTTCTACTTCTAATTTTTCAACAATAGCACCACGACTTTGTGCAATATTTGCCCATCTTGCACCGAAGTTACCAATGATACATGATAAAACTTTATCTCCTGCATTTACTAAATTTGATAAAGCGCCTTCCATAGCTCCTGTGCCACTTGCAGCATAAATAAATACATGGTTTTTTGTTTGGAATAACCATTTTAAATCAGCATAAACTTCTTTTAGAATAGCAGAAAATTCTGTGCTTCTATGTCCTATTGGATGTTTTGCCATTGCTAAAAGTACGCTTTCTGGTACAGGTGTTGGTCCTGGAATCATTAAAAAAGTTTTATCTTGCATTTTTTCTCCCCTTATTTCTATTCTATCTTTTTTATTCTCTCATATTTTTTTGTTTTCCTCAAATATGTGAAAAAATTTAATGTTTGTACTAAAATCAAATTATGATTTATCAAATTTTTTCATTTCTTTTTTCAATAATATTAATACCGGTAATCTTTATTTTGGGATTCTTTTTTCCAAAATTAAAAGCAGGATTTTTTGAAAAATGTGGTAATTATAAAAATCTTGAAAAAGATAAAAGAATAGTTTTTTATGGTATTTCTGTTGGAGAAATACAAGCTCTTGAAGGTTTGATTAAAAAAGCAAAAGAAACTTTTTCTGATGCAAAAATAGTTATTATGACAGGAACTCCAACTGGTCAGGAACTTGCGAAAAAGAAGTTTTCAGAAATTGCAGAATATATTACATATTTTCCTTTTGATTTTCCTCAATGTGTAAATTCAATGATAAAGAAAATAAAACCATCTGTTTTTTTGGTAATGGAAACAGAACTTTGGCCTAATTATACTTATGCTTTGCATAAAAATAAAATTCCTTTTTATGTAATAAATGCAAGAATTTCAGATAGAACTTTTAATTCATATAAAAAATTAAAATTCATTTTTAAACCGATATTAGAACGTTTTACAAATGTATTTCCTCAAAGTCAGCAAGATTATGACAAATTCATAGCTTTGGGTGCAAAAGAAAACACTACAAAAATTATGGGTAATTTAAAATTTGATATTAAAAAACCAGATATTTCAAATTTGAATTTTGAGCGTGGTGAAAATACAAAAATAATTTTGGCAGGAAGTACACATAGCGGTGAAGACGAAATTGTTTTAGGTGCTTTTGTAAATTTGAAAAAAGAATTTTCAAATTTAAAATTAATGATAGCAAGTCGTCACCCTGAAAGAAACGAAAAAGTTTTTGAATTAATGCAAAAAACAGGTTTTTCTTGTGGAAAACGTTCAAACAATGACAATTTTAAAGAAAAAGATATAATTTTAATCGATACAATGGGTGAATTAGGTAAATTATATTCAGTTTGTGATATAGCATTTTTAGGCGGAAGTTTTAATAAAACAGGTGGACATAATCCATTAGAGGCTACAATTTGGGAAAAACCTGTTATTTCAGGAGCATGTATTCATAATTTTAAAGATATATATGCAATTTTGACAAATAATGGTGCTGCAAAAATTGTTAAAACACAGCAAGAATTAGAATATGCTTTCGCTTCTTTGTTGCAAGAAGATGAGCAATACGAAATAACAAAAGAGGCTTGTAAGAATGTATTTGAAAAACATTCAGGAGCAGTAAAATTTGTAATAGATGTTTTACAAAACATTGTTAAATAACTTTGTTTTTGCAAAAATTAAATTAATTGAAGTAGTATAAAGGAAAATAAAATGTCATTAACAGTATATTTAGGCATAGACGTAGGTTCAGTAACAACAAAAGTTGCATTAGTAGATGAAAATGGTAAATATGTAGATAGCTATATGTTAAAAACTGCTGGAAAACCAACAGAAGCTGTTCAAAAAGGTTTATGTCAATTACAAAAACAAGCACTTACAGAATATAATATTCAAGGTGTTGGTACAACAGGTAGTGGTAGAAATTTAGCAGGCGCATTGGTTGGTGCAGATATTATCAAAAATGAAATTACTGCTCACGCAGTTGCTGCAAGTACATATATTCCAAATGTTCAAACAATTTTGGAAATCGGTGGACAAGATAGTAAAATTATTATTTTGCGTGATGGTATTGTTACTGATTTTGCAATGAATACAGTATGTGCGGCAGGTACAGGAAGTTTCTTAGACCACCAAGCAGCACGTTTAAATGTGCCAATAGAAGAATTTGGTGAAACTGCTTTAAAATCACAAAATCCAGCAAGAATTGCAGGAAGATGTGGTGTTTTTGCAGAAAGTGATTTGATTCACAAACAACAATTAGGTTATCCTGTAGAAGATTTATTATATGGTCTTTGCCAAGCATTAGTTAGAAATTATTTGAGTAATTTGGCTTTAGGAAAAGAGTTATTACCAACAATTTCTTTCCAAGGTGGTGTTGCTTCAAACGCAGGTATGGTTAAAGCTTTTGAAGAAGAATTAGGAACAAAAATCGTAGTTCCTGAAAATCACCAAACAATGGGTGCAATTGGTGCAGCTCTTCTTGCAATGGAAAATTATCAATATAACCAAAAACCAACAACATTCAGAGGTTGGGAAGTTGGAAATATGCACTTTAATTCAATTACTTGCGATTGTCATGATTGCGCAAATAATTGTGAAATTATTACAATTGTTGAAAGTGATGAAGTTCAACATGTTGAAAATATCAAAGATATTAAAGGAAATATTATTGCAAGATGGGGTTCTACTTGTGGTAAATATTCAATGAACTAATATTTACGATAAAAAGAGGTGTAAAAATGAAAATATCAACAGTTTTTGAACATAATGGACAAATTCCTTCAAAATATACTTGTGATGGAGAAGATGTTGCTCCAATATTAAATATTTCAGATGTTCCTCAAAACGCTGAAGAATTAGTTTTGATTGTTGATGATCCTGATTGTCCAATTGGAACTTGGGTTCATTGGGTTTTGTATAATATTCCAAAAGATACAAAAGTAATTGATAATGATAATTTGTCATCTGAAATAAAAGAAGGAATGACCGATTTCAAACGTTTAGGCTGGGGCGGTCCTTGTCCTCCAAATGGTGTTCATAGATATTATTTTAAATTGTATGCGATAAATAAAAAACTTTCTTTGAAAGAAGGAGCAACAAAACAACAAGTAATGGCAGAAATAAAAGATAATATTGTTGAACAAGCAGAATTAATTGGACTTTATAAAAGAATTTAAAATTTGAAAATAAAAAACGGATAAATATTTTTTATCCGTTTTTTGTTATTTAAATATAATTAAAATTTATTCATCATCAAGAGTTGGTCTTAAAAGAATGATTGAATTTAAGTTTAGTTGCAAGAAATTGTGATATTCTGTTCTTCTGTTTGGATTTAGTCTATGTGTAATTTCACAATCTTTTATTGCTACAAATCTTTTTAAACCATTTAAAATATCTGAAAGAACTCTGTTTTTCTTACCTGTTTTTGGCATAAAAACATAGCCTTTAATTTCATAGTCTTGAGTTATAACAAGAACTCTTTCTGACCATACACCTGATATAAAACTTTCATTTTTTTCTTCGTTTTCAATACTGCTCATTTATTTACCCTTTTCTTATCTAAAATCTTTAATAATGCCTTTTACGATGGAGCGTAAGATTGGAATAGTGGCAAGTACAATGCTAAAGCAAGTACAAGTACGATACTACCAATAACTAATAGCATTATAGGTTCTACCATTTTTGACATGGTATCAATGATATCATCAAGTTTTTTATCAATAAATATAGTAGCTTGTTGTAACATATCACCCAAACGACCTGATTGTTCACCTGTAGATATCATGAATAAAATCATTTTAGGAATAGCGCCAGTTCCTTTTAATGCGGCAGAAAGGTGTTGCCCTTGTTGAACTGCTGCCGTAGCTTGAGAAATCTTTTTTTGTAGCGTGAAATTTGTTAAAGTCAAATCTGAAAGATATAAGCAATCGACAATTGGAACACCAGCGTCATAAGCAACTTGCATTACGGCAATAAAGTTTGAGAAATTTGAATAACACATCATATCACCGATAATTGGCACTTTAAGAACGTGTTCATCAATATATCTTTTACTTGGTTCCCATTGAAGTAAGAATTTTGTTCCAAAAATAACTGTTGCAAAAATCATTGGGATAAGAAGCCAATATTTTTTCAAAAATTCACCCGTACTCATAAGAGTTGCAGTAATCCAAGGTAATTCTTTTCCTTGGTTGGCAAACATATCTTTGAATGCTGGGAATACAAATACCAACATGACAATGATAATAAACATTGCCAAAATAACTACGAATGCTGGATACATCAATGTACCTGTTACTTTTGAACGAATATTTTGTTCTTTTTTCAAAAGTTCAAGTAAACGTTCCATTGTTTTGTCAAGTTCACCGGAATCTTCACCGGCTTTTGCAAGACCAATATAAATTTGACCAAAAATATGTGGATATTTTGCAATTGTATCTGCAAATGTTGAACCAGCCATAATTTGAAGTCTTAATTCTTTTGCGATTTGTCTTAGTTTTGCTTTTGTTGCGTCATTTTCAATAAATACTAAAGATTCAATAACGGGAATACCTGAAGAAGCCAAAATTTGAAAAGTTGAAGTAAATTCAATTTTTTCTTGAAGAGTCATGTTCTGAATTCTAGAAACTTTTTCTTTCTTTTCTTCAATATTAACGCCGTGGTTATCTTCATATAGTTTTGTAGGAATAAAACCAAGCTTTCTAATCCCTTCTCTAGCATGTCTAGGGGATTCTGCTTCGATTTTTCCTTTAACTATTTCTTTATGATTTTTTAATGCAAGATATTTGTAAACAGTCATTTAAAGAAAACCTATTCGTTAACGATACCTAAAACTCTGACAAATTCTTCAATACAAGTGTTTCCGTTTAAGATATGTTCTAAACAAGATTGATTAAGTGTTTTCATGCCGCAAGCAATTGCAGATTCTTCGATTTCAATATCATAAGAACCTTCTGCAATTAGTTTTTTAATTTCTTTATTTATAGGCATGATTTCATAAAGACCAAGTCGACCTTGAAAACCTGTAAAGTCGCAATGTTTACATCCTTTTGGTTTGTATATCTTAGTCTTAGTAAATTTTTCAATTTCTTTTTCGTCAGTAAGAACCATTCTTGCTTCTTCTTCACTTGGTGTATATTCTTCTTTACAGTGATCGCAAAGTCTTCTAACAAGTCTTTGAGCGATAACACCAGAAATAGTAGAAGATACAAGATAATCTTTTGCACCCATTTCAATAAGTCTGGTAATAGTTGCGGCAGCTGAGTTTGTGTGAACAGTACTTAATACTAAGTGACCTGTAAGAGCTGCGGATATAGCAACTTCTAGTGTTTCGTAGTCACGAATTTCACCGATAAGGATAATATCAGGGTCTTGTCTTAAGATTGCTCTCATACAAGTCGCAAAAGTAATACCCGCTTTGTTGTTTACTTGAGATTGGTTAATCCCTTCAAGTTTAATTTCTATCGGGTCTTCAATTGTTGTAATATTAACTTTTTCTGAATTTAAGTGTTTTAATATTGAATATAAAGTTGTTGTTTTACCAGAACCGGTAGGACCTGATGTTAAAATGATACCGTTTGGACAAGAAATCATTTTTTTAACTTTTGCTAAATCAGAATCTGATGCACCAACAAGTTTTATATCTTTATCTGCAGAGTCTAAACTTACTGCAGGTGCAAGAACCCTGATTACAACTTTTTCTTTTCCTGAAACTGGTAATGTGTTGATACGGAAATCGTAAGAATTGTTTTTGTATTTTATTGAGAAAGTACCATCTTGCGCTCTTCTGTGTTCTGCAATATCCATTCTTGCCAAAACTTTAAAACGTGTAAGTACGGCTTGTTCAACTTTGCTTGGCAAATCCAAAACTTTTCTCAAAATACCGTCAATACGATATCTTACAACATAGTTTTCTAATCTTGGTTCAAGGTGAATATCTGATACTTTTGTATCAATCGCATCAGTGATAATTTTGTTTACAAATTTTGCAACAGTACCAGAGTTATCTTGCAAATCTTTTTCAACTTGTTCCCAAAGAGTTTCTTCCATTTCTACGTTTAGAGACTCTTCTATCTTTTGCATGATTTCTCTGGTTTCTTTTTTAGAAGAGTTATAAACAGAGTTTATTAGGTTTTGAAACTCAATGTGCGTAATAATCATCGCACGAGGTTGTTGACCTGTTAAATAAACAATATCTTTTAAAATTTTTTTATCATTAGGGTTTACCATCCCAACAACTAACGAACCGTTATTTGAAGAAATAGGAATAACCATATTTGTTTTTACAAAGTCTTCAGGTAAGATATTTACAACTTTTTCATCGATTTGTATTTGTTCTGTGTTTACAATATCAAAATCTTGTTGTTCGTGAAGAGCTTCTTTTAATTGATCAAGAGTAATGAAATTTAATTGATAAAGCATTGAACCAAGTGGCATGCCTTGTTTTTTACTTTCTGATAAAGCTTCAATAAGTTGAGCTTCTGAAATGTATTTTTTTTCAATTAAAATTTCACCAAGTCTTTTTTTAGGTGGGTTTTGTTGATTGTTTTGTTTTTTTTCTTCTTTTTCTACATACAAAAAATCTATAAGGTTTTTTGTATCGTCTTCAGATATTTGCATGTATTTTGGAACAAGTTTTTTTTCTTTTAAAAAGTTAGAAATATCTTCTTTGTTAGTGTTCGGATTAACAGCAATAAAAGCAATATTTTCTTTTGCCATAATCGGAACAAAAGACATTTGCTCTAAAGTTTCTTTTTCAAAACTTTGAGCAAATGTTTTGTCTATTTTATTTTTAACTTTGTCTAAAATATTTTCCATTTATAGTGTTTCGTTGCTTTTTTTTGCTACGGAATTATCTTCTTTGATAATTCTTGGTGTTAACATAATAACAAGTTCTTCTTTTTCTTTCTTATTGTTGGTATTTCTAAATAACATACCTATTCCTGGTAAATCACCAAGTATTGGAGCTTTTCCTACGCTTTTTGTTTCTTTTTCTTGTATCATACCACCAATAACAAGAGTTTCACCATCTTTTATTCTTATATTTTTAAGGTTTAAACCTCTTCTTTGTAAGAATGTTGCTAATTGGTCTCCGTTGTTTGGATCAAAATATTGGTCATATACGTTTGTATATTTTGGAGCAATATTCAATGTTACATAACCATCTGGACTGATAAATGGTTGTATAACAACAGAAACACCACAATCTGAACCGATTTCAACTTCTTTTGAAACGATAGAAGAAGAAGTTGCACCTGTAGAAGTTGCGTTTTGAGTTTGAGATTTTAATTTTTTCAAATAATCTTTTGTTAAGTCAATTGCAGCTTTTTCACCATTTGTAATGATAATTCTTGGGTTAGCTAACAATCTTGCTTTTTCGTTTTTAATTAGATAATTCATGGCGTACATAATAGTAGGTGCACCAGTATATCTTTGTGCTATGCCGTTAGGTCCTATCCATGGATTCTTTTCATCGTTTTCTCCAGGGTGTCCACCTTTTAAAAACATTGGGTTATCTCTGTTTCCTAAACCATTTCCGCTAAATGAAGCAGAGAAGAAGTCAGAATATAAAGCCCAATAGTTTTGGAAATCTTTTGTACCACTATCAGTTATTTCTAAAATTGATATTTCAAGATATGCTTGAAGTTGTTTTTTATCATTTCTTGAAATAAATTCACGAACCATTTCCATTTGTTGTTCTGAACCGCCGTGAACAGATAATGTTCCTCTTTGTGGGAAGAATGAAACAGTTATACCACCATTTGTAAGTGAAACAAGAGAAACTTTTTCTGCTCCAGAAGAGTTTTGTCCAGAGCCAGCAGGTCCTTGTCCTTGAGAACCAGATTCTTTATCATCAGATTGTATAAAGTTTCTATAGTGGCAAGCTGTATATGCTTGTCCAAGTTTTATTTTTTTAACTTCTTGGTCTGCATTTTCTAAAGAAGAAGAACCTCCTTCTCCTCCTCCACTGCTACTGCTATTACTGCTTGATGAAGATGATGAACTATCAGAAGAATCTCCGCTATCTTCATCTTCCCATTTGATATCTATGTTATTTGTATCGTCTTCTTCGCTTTCTTCAGAATTTTTATAAAGTTCTTGAGCGTCTTTTAAATTTTTGAAAAGAACATTACAAACAAGATAAGCCATTTCTCTTGGAGTTGTATGGTTTACTATGAATGTTTCTTCAAGTGGTTTTTTATCAAATTGTTCAATAATTTTTTTCGCCATTACATAGTCATTATGTGTTCCAAAAATTAGAATTTCGTTAGATGCAGTATTTACAACTGCAACTTCTCCATTTGATAAACCTGGTTTACCAATTGAGAAAATGTTTTTATTCAAAAAATATGCCATTGATGCTGCATCAGCATATTTTACAGGAATTGAAGAAACTTCTTGTTTTGATAAGTTAAGTGAAGAAGATGCTTTAGCTGATGAAATGATAAGAGTGTTTCCATCTTTATAATAAGTAAGTCCGCTAACTTGAATAATCATTCTGAAAGCATCATTCAAAGGAACATTTACCAAGTCTAAAGTAACTTTTCTTGTAGGAGTTTCTTCTTCTTTAGCAATTGGTTGTTGTTTTGGCTGAGAATTCCAACTAAAACTTTGTTGAGGAGCAGGAGCATTTGAATTAGTTTTACTATCTGTGTCTGATTCATCAACAGAGTTGTGGAAAATAATGTTTAAGCCTGCTTTATCTGCTAATAATCTTAATACTTGTTTTACGTCAGAATCTCTCAAACTTAATGTGATTTTTGGATTCTTTTTAGAAATAACGTCTGTTTCAAGTTTTATTGCTTGAGGTTGAGCTGTTCTTAATTTAGAACTTGAATTTTGAACAACACAAAATCCCATTGGTAATGTTTGGTTTATTACAAACATTGCAAGTATTAAATTTGTTATTATCTTTTTCTTTCCAATTTTAATCATTTATTACTCCTGATTATATAGTTATTAATTCTTTTTAACTCTTATCGTAACATTGTTTCCACCAAATTTGTGGTTTATGTTAGATAAATTTTTTGAAGAATCTAAGTATGCTTTCTTTAAATATTCTCCAACCCCAGCAATATAAACATTATTGCCAAGTTTTACTGTAACTTTTGTTTTTGTGATACTAAGAACTTTGTATCCATTTAATGTATCTCCGACAGATACTAAATAATCTGAACCTACGCCTTCTGAATTTTTTAAATTTAGTATTGCAGATGGGCTGTATTGGTCATATAAAATACCAGAAACAGAAGTTTTCATTACTGTTATGGCTGTTTTATCAATTACATCATCGTTTCCTGTTGGTGGATCGACTAATGGTAAAGGTAATTTTTCGACATATTGAACTCTTTTTTCAAATATAGGAGAAGGTTTAAAAGGATTATCTCTTCCAGAATCTTGAATTGCAATTGTAACCCTTTTGCTCTTTCCTGCATTAGTTGTCTTTTGAGTTAAAATATCAACAGAATCATCGTTTTCTTGTTGTAAATTTGATGTTTGATTGAAAATATTTTGAGCATCTTGTGCCATTGTATTCATGTCTGGATTTTGTTGATTTTGAGCATTTATATCAACTTGTTCACCGTTACCTTCAAGGTTTTGCATTCCTGCATCACCATTTTCAGCATTATAACTATCGGCAAATTGTTGTTCTGCGTTTTCGGCATCATTATTGTTTTGATTCATTTTTGAGAACATATTAATTAAAGAAAAACCAAAAAGAAGCAATACAACTATGGCCAAAATTGCTTGCTTTTTGTCTTTAAATAGCTCAAATTTATTTTTTTCTTTTTTAAAATCGTTTCCCATTCTTAATAAATACCGCGTATTCTTTGTTATATTTTAACCCACTTAGGTTATTTGATTATCGTACAAATATATTATTTGTACAAGTGTATATTATTCCTCTACTATATTTTAGCAACAATTTTTTTTAATGGCAAAACTATTAATTTTATTTACAAATAGTTTAATTTAAAATTTTTTACAGATAAAATATTTTTATGAAAGATATTTATTTGGTTTCTCCTGTAAAAGTTCCTGAAGATATTGAAATTATTGCGAAAGCAACGAAGTGTCGTGATTTTTATGTTTATTATCATAAGTTTTTGAATGATAATTTTGAATATATTAATGAATTTGTCGACGTTGCAAAAAAAAATGATTGCAGAATTTTTGTAAATTTTAAGCATGACATTTTAGAAGAAGATTTAGTTCAAATAAAAAAAATGATAAAATTTTTCAAAACTACCGGTATTGATGGTATTTTTGTCAATAATTATGGTGTATTAGAGGCAATAAAAGTTTTTTCTTTGCCGTTTAAAGTTTTTGCAGATTCATATTTTGATATTCATAATCTTTCCGGAATTGATTTTATTAATAGTTTTCACAAGATTGATGGGATTATCATTACCGAAGAAATTTATATGAAAAATATTGCAAAAATAAAAAAATATACAAAACTTTCGCTTGCAATAGATTCAGATAATTTGCCTTGGTGTATTGAAGATATAAAAAATTTAAATGCTATTGATTGTGTTGTTATTAAAGGAAAATTTAAAACATCAGAAGAAATTTTGGAAGGCGTAGAACTTGTTGAACGCATTATTGAAAAACCAAAATTATTTAAAAATCAAAAATTACCGTTTAAGCATGTAAGAAAAAGTATTTATAAAACAAATCATTTTTCAGGTGACATGGTTTCTGCGCAAGGTAGAGATTTTAAATTCAGTAGAAATATTGAAAAATTTGATTGGAAAGTAAAAAGAACATTTTTGAAAAAAAATATTGAGTATTCAAAACCCGAAGGATTTAAGATAAATTTGCGTTTATCAAGTTTGGCACAAATAAAATATTTGAAAAATTTTGAGCAAAAAATAGGGTTTAAATTAGTTGATAGTATTGAGTTTGGTGAAATTTTATCAACTGTTGACTTGGCAAAAAAAGATTTTTATTCTGTTATTTCTATTGTTCAAAAATTCTGTGAAGCAAGAGATATAAAATTTCAACTTTCTACTCCAAGAATTTTGATAGAAAGAGATTTTGATAGAGTTTATGAGTATGAAAAGAATTTTTGTTTGCAAAATGCACCTGATTCATTAATTGTAAATAACATTGGATATTTTTGGAATGTCATAAATGATGATGATTTGAATAATATTCCAATAGAAATTGGTCAAGGGATAAATTTGTTGAACAGTATGTCAATAAAATGTTTAAATGCGTTGCATAATATTGAAACAGTTGATTTTACTGATTTTAAAAATGTAGAAGAAAGTTTGAAAAAAGTTAAAAATATTATAAACAATAGAAAATATACAATAGCAGGAAACAAAAGAGTTCCTTCTTCAGGACTTTGTCCTTTGAATAGTGATTCAGCGGTAAGTTCTCGTCTTTCTTGTAAAGCGCCTTGTCATAAAGGTCAATTTGCGTTGAAAGATCCATCATTAAAGAAAAATTTTCCATTTACAGTAGATGGTTTTTGCAGAATGCACATGTTTGAAGATTGTATATATGAAAATTATTCAGAAATTAAACATTTGAACGAATGTGGAATAAATGAATTTGTATTTGATTTTTCTTCTTTAAATGAAAAATTTGTTCCGATACTGCTTACTAATTTTTTAAATTTTTATCAAAATAGTAAGTAAGGTAATAAAAAATAGTTTTCTTGTGTTATAATTCCTTATAAAAAGAGGTGTAAAACATGCAAAAAAATATAAGAATAATTTTATCAGTATTTGTTATAACTTTGGCATTGAGTTTTGGTATCAATCTTTTTGTAAAAGCTCAACCAGAAAGCCTTATTAAACATTCAATACAGCTTCCGCAAGCACAAAAAACAGTTCAAGTTGCTCAACCAAAAGTTCAAACACAAGTTGTTAAAGGTGTTGCATTACAAGCCGCTGCTGATACAAAAACTTATGCGATAAAAGTTAATCCTATAGAAGTTGTTAATAATCCTAAAAAATATTTGAATAAAAAAGTTACTATTACTGCAAAATTTGATAAATTTTCTACATTGGGTTTAGATTACAAACCTGCGTATAGAGATTCAGAAAAATATATTACATTTTTAATTCAAAGAAGTAGTGTAAATGGTCATGTAATTCCATTATCAGAAATGAAAAATTTTATTTCAAGAAAAGTTGCTGAAAAATTTATTGATTTAAAATCTGGTGATGTTGTTGAATATACAGGAACCGTTTTTTCTGATGCTCTTTCTGATACTTGGATAGATGTAGAAAAATTTAGAGTCGTTTCATCTGATTCTGTAAAAAAAGATAAAGCTGAATAAAAAAATACACCTTCTATATAATTAAAATTTTAAAAAAATAGTTTAAGATATTATAGACACATTATTTTTGGAGTTTAAGAATGGGTAATCAAAAACAAGTTTATCTAACTATTCATGGTCATTTTTACCAACCGCCTAGAGAAAATCCTTGGTTAGAATCTATAGAATTGCAAGAAAGCGCACTTCCAAATCATGACTGGAACGAAAGAATTAATAATGAATGCTATAATCCAAATTCTGTATCAAAAATTGTTGATAGTAGAAATAGAATACTAGATGTCGTAAACAACTATGAATCAATGAGTTTTAACTTCGGTCCGACATTGTTGTCATGGATGGAAAAACATGCTCCTTATGCGTATGAAAGAATTATCAAGGCAGATATAAAAAGTGTTGCTGAACATGGCGGACATGGTAATGCGATTGCTCAAGTTTATAACCATATGATTATGCCATTGGCAAATGAAAGAGATAAACAAACTCAAGTTAAATGGGGTATAAAAGATTTTAAACTTAGATTTGGTAGAGAGCCAGAAGGTATGTGGCTTGCAGAAACTGCCGTTGATGATGATACTTTGAGAGTTTTGGTTGAAAATGGTATTAAATTTACTGTTTTATCACCTTATCAAGCTCAAAAAGTTAAAAAAATAACAGGAAATGAATGGCAAGATGTCAGCTGGGGAAGCATTGACCCTGCAAGAGCTTACAGATATTATATAAAATCTGCACCAGGAAAATATATTGATTTATTCTTTTATGATGGTGCGATTTCAAAATCAGTTGCTTTTGATGAAATCTTGAAAGATGGTAATAAATTTATCAGAAGATTAAAAGAAGGTGTTTCTGATTTAAGAGATTATCCTCAATTGGTTAATATTGCAACAGATGGTGAAAGTTATGGTCACCACACAAAATTTGGTGATATGGCTTTAGCTTATGTTTTGAAAATCAGAGCAAAAGACGAAGGTTTTACAATCGTAAATTATGCTGAATATTTAGATATGTTCCCACCAGAAATGGAAGTTGAAATTAAACAAGC
The DNA here is from genome assembly GCA_024408705.1 of bacterium. GTDB lineage: Bacteria > Cyanobacteriota > Vampirovibrionia > Gastranaerophilales > Gastranaerophilaceae > JAKSUT01. The sequence continues at coordinate 16,135 of JAKSUT010000017.1, forward strand.
TTCTTCTTGGAGTTGTTTCCATGGTGTTGGAAGATGGAAAGAAGATTGCGGTTGTTCAACAGGTGGTCATCCAGGTTGGAATCAAAAATGGCGTAAACCTTTGAGAGAAGCTCTTGATTACTTGAGAGATGAATTTGCTCTTATTTTTGAAAAAGAAGGAAAAAAATATCTTAAAGATGTTTGGAATGCTAGAAACAATTATATAGATGTAGTTTTAGACAGAAGCGAAAAGAATGTAAAAGAATTCCAAAAAGAAAATTTTGTTGAAAATTTATCAGAAGAAGATTGTGTAAAAGCAATGAAACTTCTTGAAATTC
>JAKSUT010000170.1 GCA_024408705.1 bacterium
GCTTGTTTAAAACCTTGTTCTGTTTCAAAACCTAAATTCAAATTTTTAATTTCTAAAATTCCCACAATAACATTATAACGATAAAATAAAACTTTGTAATAGGTTAAGTTGATAAATTATACAAGTAAATCAATTAAATGTTGTCCGTTTTTTGTTTTTTCAAGGTATTCTTGAAAAGATTTTACGCTGTTGTCAAAAAGTTCTTTTGCGCGTTCTTTAGCTTGTTCTGCTTTTAATTCTTCAGCTTTTTTTTCTAACAATTTTTTTTGTTTTTGAATATAGCTGTTATCTATGTATTTTTGTGTAAGTTTATTTACTTTCATGAATTTTATCCTTTTTCAAATATTCAAAAACCTCTAAATAATTTTTTTGTTAATAATTGGTGCAATTTTTTTCAATTCTTTATATAACTGACTAAATTGTTGTGGATAAAGAGATTGAGCACCATCACAAAGCGCACATTCTGGTTTGTTGTGAACTTCAATTATCAATCCGTCGCAACCTGCCGCAAGTGCCGCTCTAGACATTGGTGCAACTTTATCTCTTAAACCTGTTCCGTGACTTGGATCAACAAGAATTGGAAGATGACTTACTTTTTGAATTACAGGAATTGCACTTAAATCAAGAGTGTTTCTTGTAACTTTTTCAAAAGTTCTAATTCCTCTTTCGCAAAGCATAACTTGTGAATTACCACCTGATAAAATATATTCTGCTGCCATAAGTAATTCTTCAAAAGTTGCAGCAAGTCCTCTTTTGATTAATACAGGTTTTCTTATAAAACCAAGTTCTTTGAGCAAGTTGAAGTTTTGCATGTTTCTTGCTCCAACTTGGAAAATATCAACATATTTTTCAAATAATGGAATTTGTGAAATTTCCATTATTTCTGAAACAACAGCCATTTTATATTTATCTGCGACTTTTCTTAAAATTTTTAGACCGTCTTCGCCAAGTCCTTGAAAAGAATAAGGTGATGTTCTAGGTTTGAAAGCTCCACCTCTAAGGATTTTTACACCAACTTTGCTTAGTTGTTTTGCAGTTTCGTCCATTTGTTCAAAACTTTCAACAGAACAAGGTCCTGCGATTGTTCCAACATTTCCACCGCCGAACTTAACTCCATTAACTTCGATAATAGTGTCTTTTTCTTGAAAAATACGGCTTGCAAGTTTATAATTTGTTGTGATTTTTATAACTTCGCTTACGCCTTCAAGAAGTTCTATATCTCTTGGGTCAATAACTTTTTCACCAACAGCTCCAATGACTGTTTGAATTTCACCCTTTGAAATATGAGCATTAAAGCCTTTTCTTTCTATAAAACCTTTTACATCTTCAATATTTTTTTCAGATGCACCACGTTTCATTATAATTAGCATATTAAAACCCTCTAAAAACTTTAATTTTTAATCAGTTTATATCAAATAAAAATATTTTACAAACCCAAAAATTCATTGTATAATACTAAAAGTAAACTATTTAGGTTCTATATATGAAAAATTCTGCACAAGTAATAGTAGTAGGTGGCGGCCCAGCAGGTATTTCTGCGGCGATTGTCCTTGCGCGTGCAGGTAAAAAAGTTGTTTTAATAGAAAGAGGAAATTTTGCCGGTGCAAAAAATGTTTTTGGCGGTGCAATTTACACTAAACCAACAGCAGAAATTTTCCCTGATTTTGAAGAAAAAGCTCCATTAGAAAGAAAAATTGTTCAACATAAATATTTGATAAGAACTCAAGATAAAGAAGTTTCAGTCGGTTATTTTTCTGAAAAAGATAATAATGCATATACTGTAATGAGAGGTAAATTTGATCGCTGGATGGCTGAAGAAGCTAAAAAAGCAGGGGTTATATTTGCAACAGAAACAGTTGTCAGAGAACTTATCGTTCAAGAAGAAAAAGTTATTGGGGTTAGAACAGAATTAGAAAATTATTATGCAGACATTGTAATTTTGGCAGATGGCGTAAACTCTTTACTTGCTAAACAAATAGGTTTGAGAAAAGAAATAAAACCAAATGATGTTGCACTTGCAGTAAAAGAAGTATTAAAACTTCCAAAAGAAAAAATTGAAGAAAGATTTAATCTGTCAGATGGCGAAGGTTGTGCTTATGAACTTGTTGGTGATCCTATGACCGGCATGCTTGGAATGGGCTTTTTATATACACATAAAGACTCTGTTTCAATTGGTTTAGGAATAGGTTTGGATGAGCTCATAAAAAGAAAATTAAAACCTTATGAAGTGTTAGATAAAATGAAATCTCATCCTGCATTTAAAAATTTGTTGAAAGATGCTGAATTACAAGAGTATTCTGCTCATCTAATTCCTGAAGGTGGGTATAAAAAAATTCCGACATTATACTCTGATGGTGTGATGATTGTTGGCGATGCAGCAATGCTTGTTAATAATGTTCATTTTGAAGGAACAAATCTTGCTATGATGAGTGGAAAATATGCAGCAGAAACTGCAATACAAGCAATTGAAAAAGAAGATTTTTCAAAAAATACTCTTTTACTTTATCAGAAAAAATTAGAAAAATCTTTTGTCATAAAAGATTTAAGAACATACAAAAATGTTATGGATATTGCACATGATAGAAATGCATCTTATTTCGGTTATTATTTGCAAAAAATTACAGACTTTTTTGAAATGTTTACGACTGTTGATGGTGTTCCAAAAACAAGAAAGTATAGAACTTTTATAAGAAAATTTATAACAAGCAGAAGTCTTTCTGAGTTGATAAAAGATGGAATTGGCTTTATAAAAATTCTTTTTGGGGTAATTCATGGAAAATAATGAACAAAAATTTAATATTGATGATAAACTATTTAAAGTAAAGAGTTTTCC
>JAKSUT010000171.1 GCA_024408705.1 bacterium
AAAACAACAAGAAGTTGTATGTCCAAAATGTGGAGAACACTATATGTATCCAGTATTAGACAGCCAAGACTCTGAGTCTTAACTGTGTACTTCAACGAAACAAACAAACGCTATAATCAATATAGCGCACATTTGAAACAAAAATTTGGCGTCAAGGTTTATAAGATAACTCTTGACGCCGGTTTTTCTTGCCCAAACAGAGATGGAACAATCTCAAATGGAGGCTGCATTTTTTGTGATGACAGCGGAAGTTTTTCACAAGCTCATTCAAATTTACTTCCGATAGAAAAACAAGTTGAAACAGGGATTGAAACGTTATCAAAAAGATTTAAAGCCGAAAAATTTATGTCTTATTTTCAAGCCTACACAAACACATATAAACCTGTAAAAGAACTTGAAAAAATTTATAATTCTGCAACTAAAAACGAAAAAATAGTAGGACTTTCAATCGGAACAAGACCTGATTGCATTGATGATGACAAGTTAAAACTTATCGCGTCATACAAAGATGATTATTACACTTGGATAGAATACGGACTTCAATCTTGCCATGATAAAACTCTAAAATTTATAAACAGAGGGCACGATTTTGATTGTTTTAAAAAAGCCGTTGAAAAAACTAAAAAATATGGAATTAATATCTGCGCACACGTCATTTTAGGACTTCCGGAAGAAAACAAAGAAGACATGCTAAAGACAGCAGAGGAACTTTCAAAACTTGGAATTGACGGAATAAAGATACACATGCTTTGCATTTTAGAAAACACTCCTATCGAAAAATTATACAAAGAAGGGAAAATAAAACTTATATCAGAAGAAGATTATATTGAAACAGTTTGCGACTACTTAGAAATTTTGCCTGCTAACGTAACCATCCATAGACTCGCAGGAAATGGTTTAAAATCAGAACTTGTTGAGCCACGTTGGATAGGAAAAAAACTTGATACTCTAAATAAAATTGACAGAGAACTTGAAAGAAGAATGACTTGGCAAGGTTCAAGAAATCTTATTGCTTAACTTTCTAATTTATACTTAAATAATTCGTGATATAATTTTTTTATGACAAATTTACCAAGAAAAATCATTTCTACAAACAGAAAAGCTTTTCACGACTACACAATTTTTGACAAATTTGTAGCAGGAATTGTTTTAACCGGAACAGAGATTAAATCTATCCGTAAAGGTGGAGTTAATCTAAAGGATTCATTTGCCAAAATCGAAGAAAATGAAGTTTTCTTATACAACTGCAATATTGCACCTTATGAACAAGGAAATATTTATAACCACGAACCAGAAAGAATAAGAAAGCTTTTGTTAAACAAAAAAGAAATACTAAAAATGCTTGGCAAAATAAAAAAAGAAAATTACACAATTGTTCCATTAGAACTTTTTTTAATAAATGGTTATGCTAAACTTGAAATAGGACTAGCAAAAGGTAAAAAACTTTACGACAAAAGAGAAGATATAGCAAAAAAATCACAAGCACGCGATATGCAAAGAGCTATGAAAAAATAATTTTTTGATATATAATTTGCATAATGAAACTTGAGGAAATAAATGTATAGCAAAAAAGATATTGAAAAAAATCTTATAGAATACAACTACTTCATAGATAGTGTTACACTAGCAAACTTCATCAAAAATTGGAAAATAGATGCAATATATGAAGATGAGGATGGTGTGGAATTTTATGACAATCTTGCAATTGCAAAACTAAAAAAAGGTATAAGTTTAAAATCACAAGGTTATTCTAACGAACAAATAATTTTTCACATCAACAAACTTCTTCCTGAAAAACTTGATGAAGAAAGAAAAATTCCAACAAAAAAAGAATTACCTGCACAAATTAATAAAACAGATTTAAAAGAAGTAATTACGACAGGCACATCTGAATTAAAAAATTTGACAGTAGATGTGACAAATCAAACGCTTCAAGTTTTGGCAGATGCAATCGCAGGAAAAGTTTCTGACGAAATAAAAGACAGTATCAAAGATGCAGACTTTTTAAAACAACTTTTAGACGATACAACTTTGAGAGAAGACAACAAGGAACTTGCAAGAAAAGTTGAAGAACTAACAGAAGACAATATAAAACTATCTCAAAGAATAAAAGAACTTGAATTAGAAAAAGAAAACGCATCAAGAGGATTCTTTACAAGATTATTCAAATAACTTAAAATCTTCTTGACATTCACCCTTTAGCACACAATAATATAAACACGAAGTATAGTAGTTAGATAGGTACATCGTTTTAAATTCTTGGTAATAAATCAAGGTACGATGCCTCAATTGAAAGGAAAACAAAATGTTCGCAATAGTTGAAACAGGCGGAAAACAATATCAAATGGAAGAAGGTAAATACCTTAAAGTTGAATTGTTAGACGGAGAAAAAGATTCAAAAGTAGTTTTTGATAAAGTTGTTATGATTGCAAATGGCAAAAAATCAAAAGTTGGTCAACCTTACGTAAAAGGTGCTTCAGTAGAAGGAACAATTCTTGGTCATGACAAAGAAAAGAAAGTTCTAGTTTACAAACAAAGACCTAAAAAAGGTTACAGAAAACTACAAGGACACAGACAAGGTTTTACAAAAGTTATGATTACTAAAGTTAGAACAACTGCTCAAAAGAAAGCAGCTGCAACAACTGAAGAAGCATAAGTCGAAGTTATAACAAAATAATAATTACGAAAGTAGGTATAAAATGGCACACAAGAAGGGAATGGGTTCTACTCGTAACGGTAGAGATTCAGAAGCGCAACGTTTAGGCGTTAAAAAATTCGGTGGCGAAGCTGTTAAAGCTGGTAACATCATTAT
>JAKSUT010000172.1 GCA_024408705.1 bacterium
TTTAATCTACTTTCTATAAGACTAGTGCTATTTCTAACACCGTACAGTTATTAAATCACATAAAAATTATTTTTCAAGAAATTTCTATGAAATCATTAAAACTGATTTAAAAATCTTGCGTCGTTGTTGAAAAATTGTCTTATATCATCAACGGCATATTTCAACATAGCAAGTCTTTCTACGCCCATACCGAAAGCAAAACCTGAATATACTTCTGGATCAATACCAACACCTTTCAATACATTAACATCAACCATGCCAGCGCCTAAGATTTCTAACCAGCCTGTTCCAGAACATACTCTGCAACCTTTTCCGCCACACATAATACATTGAACGTCAATTTCTACACTTGGTTCTGTAAATGGGAAGAAACTACTTCTAAAACGTGTTTGACGGCTTTCGCCAAAATACAATCTAATAAATTCGTTTAAAACACCTTTCAAGTCGCCCATTGTAATATTTTTATCAACAAGCAAACCTTCAATTTGGTGGAAGAAATTATTTTTTCTTGCGTTTACATCTTCGTTTCTATATACACGACCAGGAGCGATAATTCTTATTGGAGGTTTTTGTTCTTCCATAACGTGAATTTGTGCGCCTGAAGTTTGACTTCTCAAAACAACATTACTTGCGAGATTGCAATAGAAAGTATCTTGTACATCTCTTGCAGGGTGGTCTTTTGGAATATTTAACATATCAAAGTTATAATATTCTGTTTCAACTTCTGGTGAATTTTGATTTCCAACAAGAGAAAAACCTAATGAATGGAAAATATCCACAATTTCGTTTGTAGTTTGAGTTAATGGATGAACTTTACCTTGCGGAATAAATTTACCAGGCATTGTAATATCAATTTTTTCTTTTTGAAGTTTTTCATCTAATTCTTTTCTATAAATAGTTTCAAATTTTTGAGCAACTGCTGCTTCTAATTTTTGAGCGATTTCATTTGCTAAAGAACCAACATTTTTTTTATCTTCTACAGATAAATCTTTCAAATTTTTCTTGATTGAGTTCAATTCACCTTTTCTACTCAAATATTTATTCTTAATTTCATCAATATCGCCTGATGTAACTGCATTTTCAATATCTTTTGATGCGTCTGCGTAAATTTTTTCCAATTGTTCTTTCATTTATAAAGTCCTCTAATCTTTCAACATTAATATATACTCAACAAAATTTCTAAACAAGAGTTTTAATCTTTTTATAAAAAATTGTTATATTTTTTTTCATAAGAAAGTGTTGTCGCTTCCCCATGTCCTGTATATATTTTTAAATCACCTTCAAGTGTAAAAATTTTATTTGTTATGCTATCTTTCAATGTTTCAAAACTTCCACCTGGCAAATCTGTTCTTCCAACAGAACCTTTGAATAAGGTATCACCTGAAAATAATACATCATCTAACAAATAACATACACAACCTTTTGTATGTCCTGCGGTATGAATAACTTTGATTTTTTTTGTTCCAAAACTTATTTCATCACCATCTGACAAAAACTTATCAATTGTTTGTACTTCAAAATCACCTCTTATTTGAAAAATACGAACAAAATCTTTTATATTTTCGATTAATTCTTTATCATCTTTGTGACAACAAGAAATAGCACCGAATTTTTCTCTATAATAATTTACACCACAAATATGGTCAAAATGCCCATGAGTAAGCAAAATATATTTTAACTTAACACCCAATTCATTTATTTTTTTATCAATTTCATCATTTGGAAGGGTGCAATCTATTAAAATAGCTTCTTTTGTTTCTTCATCTACAAGAAGATAGTTATTATCTTCTAAAAAGCCTGCAACAAAAGTGTAAATCATCTTACAACCTCAAATATTTGCTTACAAATAGCAAACATATTTTCAGCATCATCCAAAGACAACATATTTGGACCGTCACACATTGCATTATCAGGATCAGGATGAATTTCAAAGAACAAACCATTTGCGCCTGCTGCCATTGCGGCTTTTGCTAATGGTGCAACAAAACTTCTATCACCACCGGTTGAAGTACCTTGTCCTCCCGGTAATTGAACAGAATGTGTCGCATCGAAAAATACAGGATATCCGAAACTTTGCATTATCGGAATAGCTCTGAAATCAACAACTAAATTGTTATATCCAAAACTTACACCTCTATCCGTTAATAAAATATTATCATTACCTGATTGAGAAACTTTTTTTGTTAAAGGTAACATCTGTTGAGGTGCTAAAAATTGTCCTTTTTTAATATTTACAATTTTATTTGTTTTAGCAGCTTCAACAAGCAAATCTGTTTGTCTGCATAAAAACGCAGGAATTTGAAGAATATCTGCCACTTCAGAAGCAGGTTTTGCTTGAGCAGGAATATGTATATCCGTAACTATCGGAACATCAAATTCTCTTTTTATTTTTGCTAAAATTTTCAAACCTTCTTCAAGCCCTGGACCTCTATAATTTTCTAAAGAAGTTCTATTTGCTTTATCAAATGAAGATTTAAATACAAAATTTACATCTAATTTTTCAGTAATTTTTTTCAAACTTTCTGCTGTTTTTGCAAGAATATCATAGCTTTCAATAACACAAGGTCCTGCAAGAATAGTAAGTTTGTCAGCACCTATTTTAAAATTATTTAATTTAATTTCTTTTACATTTTTCATAACGAAAAAATTATATATTAAACATGCTATCAATTCAACTTTTGTCATTATTGTTTTTGTGTTAGAATAAATTTAAGAAAAATTGGTGAGGGAAAATTAT
>JAKSUT010000173.1 GCA_024408705.1 bacterium
TTTTTAGGTTCTTCTGCCATTTGTTCTGGGTTTTTGTGTGCGCCACCAACTGGCTCTTTGATAATTTCATCAACAATACTATATTCTTTCAAATCTTTGCCTGTAATTTTAAGAGCTTCTGCTGCAGTGTTTGTCATTGTTGCATCTCTCCAAAGAATTGAAGCGCATCCTTCAGGAGAAATTACTGTGTAATATGCGTGTTCCATAATCAAAACTTTGTCTGCAACACCAAGTCCTAACGCACCACCTGAACAACCTTCACCAGTGATTATTGCAATAATAGGAACATCAAGTTTTGCCATTTCTCTAAGGTTTACTGCAATAGCAATCCCTTGTCCTCTTTCTTCTGCTGTAAGTCCAGGGTATGCACCTGGGGTGTCTATTAAAGTTACGATTGGAAAATTAAATTTATTTGCGTGCTTGAATAATCTCAATGCTTTTCTATAACCTTGAGGTTGAGGCATTCCGAAATTATATTCAAGGTTTTCTTTTGTTGATTTGCCTTTTTGTGTGCCGATTAGCATAACTGTTTTTCCATCAATTTTTGCTAATCCACCAATTATTGCTCTGTCATCAAGACCTTCTCTATCTCCGTGTAATTCAATAAAATCATCTGTTATTAAGTTTACGTAATCAAGAAAATTAGGTCTGTTTGAATGTCTGGCAATTTGCAATTTTTGAGCAGGTTTAAGGTTTGCATACAATTCTTTTTTGTAATCTTCTGCTTGTTGTTCAAAAGTTTCTATTTCTTTTTTTAGATCCATGCCTGACTCCAAACTTATTTTTTTTAATTCTTCTATTTTTGCTTGTATTTCTTCAATCGGTTTTTCAAAATCTAATGTTGTCATTTTCCCTCACCCGAATAAAATTTTTGTTCTAGTTATTTATACATTCTCAAAATTTTTGTAAGATTTTCTCTTAAATCTTTTCTTTGAGAAATTACATCTACTTGTCCATATTTTAATAGGTATTCTGCTGTTTGGAAGTCTTGAGGCAAACTTTGTTTGATAGTTTGTTCAATAACTCTACGTCCAGCAAAACCTATTCTTGCACCTTGTTCTGCAATGATGATGTCGCCTAAAGTTCCGAAACTTGCAGTAACACCGCCAAATGTTGGTTCTGTTAATAAGCAAATATATAAAACTTTTTCTTCATCCATTTTTGCACATGCGCAAGATGTTTTTGCCATTTGCATCAAGCTTAATGCGCTTTCTTGCATTCTGGCTCCTCCAGAAGAAGTTATTGCAAGCATTGGGATATGTTCTTCTACTGCTTTTTCCATAATGCGTGTAACTTTTTCGCCAACTGCACTACCCATTGAGCCACCCATGAATTCAAAATCCATAATGGCTGTTGCAACTCTTTCTCCGTTTATTGTTGCGATACCTGTAATTACAGCTTCATCAAGTCCTGTTTTTTCTTTTGCTTTCTCGATTCTGTCTGTATATTTTTCAGTATCTTCAAATTGAAGGGGGTCTGTTGTTTGTACTTCTTTAAACAATTCTTCAAAACTATTTTCGTCAAATAATTGTTTTATTCTTGTTCTTGCGTTTATTCTAAAATGGTAATCACAAATAGGACATACCATTAAGTTGTTTTCAAGCTCTGTTTTTGGAAATTGGGCTTTACAATGAACGCATCTTACCCAAAGACTAGGGGTTGTATCTTCTATTTTAGCTTCAAGGGCTTTTCTTTGTTCTTGAGCTTTTTTACGCTTTTCAAACCACGCTTGTATAGTCATATAAAATATTTACTCCTATTTAATCACTTTGTAATTATACAACAAATATTATGTTGTCAATTTTTTGGTTTTTTAGGTGTGTGAACAAGTGAATCTACTAACTTTTGGGGTATTCTAATATTTTGTAGTGATAAATTGTATTTTTTCAAGTCAGCAATATTAGTTTGTTCGTCTAATAGATTTTTGTTTGGTTGCATAGAAAGGGAGTTTTTTACCTTTTCAAATTTTGAAGGTTCTTTTCTTTCTATTAGTTTTGCAACAATTTCATCAATATCGTCTGTTTGCAAACCATATTCGTTTGCAATATCTCTTGGAGTTGCGTTTAGAGGAAATCTATATAACCATTTAAGTGTTTCTTTATCTCCAAAAGAAAGGTTTGTAACTCCGTATTGATGTGGGGTATACATAATATCTGCTTTGTTTGGACTATGGTTAAGTCCTATAGAATGTCCAATTTCATGTAATATTGTATGATAAACTTCATCTTCTTGCAAGTATTCTTGATGAATTAGTCCATCTGTCAATCCGATTTGAACTTCTGCCGAATATAGTCTATTGTTTGCGTCAAAGTTGAAGTAACAATGTCCTAATGCACTTCTATCAACTCTTTTCCAATCAACATCAATTTGCGAATTTAGTTTTATATCTACAAGTTCAAAACTTACAAGACCGCCGCTAATTTCTTCCCAAGCACAAAAAGCTTTTTGCACCATTGATTTGTAAAGATAACTTTCACCTTTTTTAGAATAGAAGTTCATAGGTGCAATATAGACTTTTAAAGGCATACACCCATCTGGCCATCTTATAATTTTATCGTTTCGTAAACATTCTTGTAAATATGTGATTTTTTGCATATAATTATTTTACAATTTTATTTGTTATAAAGCAACAAAAAAGGGGAAGGTTTCGTTATGGATATTATGAAGATGATGAAGCAAGCTCAAACGCTTCAAAAGAAATTAAAAGATACACAAGATGAACTTGC
>JAKSUT010000174.1 GCA_024408705.1 bacterium
AAGTCTAATTCTGCTACGTCGTGAAATTGTATTTTGATTTTTGTTCATTGTTTTTCCTTTTTCTAAATTCTATCGTATATTATAGAATTTGTCAATTAATCTTCTTTTAAATATTCGTTATTTTTAAGTATTATTTCAATAGCTTTTTTAACTCCACCCTTTCCTGTTGGTGTAGAAATGAACTTTGCAGCTCTTTTTACTGGTTCTGAAGTGTTTTCAAAAGTTATTGATAAACCGCCATTATTTTTTACATATTCTAACATGTTTATATCGTTTTCATAATCTCCAAAAACAGCTACGTTTTCAATATTTATTGCATACATATCTGCAATTTTTTTCAATGCAATAGCTTTTGAAGCTGTTGGGCTTGATATGTCACAATAGTTATCGTTGCTAATATAAATATTTAGTTTTGGATAATATTTTCTTAATTCATCTCTTAATAATTTTACAGTTTTTGGATTTTCACTATAGAAAACCATTTTTATTGTATGGAAATTTTTGTTTATGTCTTTTGTAGATGTTAAGATTTTCATTGGCTCTGTGATGTGAGGAAATTGGAAATTATCAAGAGTATAAAGAGCTCCATTTGCAGAAATATAGCATTTTACATTTCTGTTATAGAAAGAATTGAAGCTTTTTATGTTTTTTAAAATATCTTTTGTTAATTTTGGAGAAATTCCATCTTCGTATAATATAATGCCATTAGGATTAACTATTTCTCCGCCTTCATCACCAATGATAAATACATTACCTAAACCAAGTTTTCTTGCGATACTGATACCTTCTCTTGCAGGTCTTGAAGATGTTAGGATTAGTGGTATGTTTTTCTTTCTTAATGAATTTAAAGTGTTTTGTAAATCAGCAGAAATACTAACTTTATTTACTTCTTGCGCGTTTGGAATAAGAGTTCCATCAATATCAGTAAATATCATTTTTATTGGTTTATTAAAGTTTCCGATTAAATTGTTTATATTTTGATAAGGTGAGCTAATAACTGTATTTGGATATGTTATTATGCTTTCTTGTTTGACTGCTTGCGCATTAGTTTGTGTGCTTAATGCAATTATTAAACCAAGTAATAAATAATAAATCTTTTTCATATTTCTCCTTTATCTATTTGTCAAATTCAGCCAATTTTTTGTATAACTCAATTTGTTTGTCTGTAAGCTTGTTTGGTATAACGATTTTTATTTTTGCGTTTAAATCGCCATAGCCACCGTCTTTTTTAGGTAATCCTAACTCTTTGAGTCTTAAAGTTCCTGATGCAGTTCCTTTTGGAATCTTTATTCCTATTTTTCCGTGAAGAGTTTGGATATCTTTTTTACATCCTAATACAGCTTGTGATGGTGTTACTTCAACTTCTTTTGTTAAATTGTAACCATCCACTTCGTATTCAGAATCTTTAATATTTATCTTAAAGTATAAGTCCCCTTTTTGTCCTCGTCCATCAGATTTACCTTCGCCTTTTAATCTGATTTTTTTATCTTGACCAACACCTTTTGGTATAGAAACTTTGACAGTTCTAGTTTCTGAAATAATTCCAGTACCACCGCAATTTGGACAGAAAGAACCAGGTTTGCAGTGAGGACATTTTTCAACGATTTTAAAATTTACGTTTAATGGTTTATCGTCAAATAAATCTTTTGCAGTAACATTTAGAGTTTGTGTAATATCTAAATCTTCTGATTTTGGTTGTGCTGATTGTTTTCTGCCTCCACCAAAATTCATTCCGCCAAGACCGATATCATCATAGAAAGTTCGTTCTCTTTTTCTTGAAGAACTAGCTCCGCTCATCATATCTCCGAAAAGAGAACCGAAGAAATCTGAAAATCCACCCATATTTCCAAAATCAAATGCTTGACCATTTTGGTTGAAATTGAAATTAAAGTTTTCATATCCTGGAGGTGGTGTGAAATTTGCTCCGTTTTGCCAATTTGCACCAAGACTATCATATCTTTGGCGTTTTTCTTTGTCACCCAAAACTTCGTAAGCTTCATTTATATCTTTGAATTTTTGTTCAGCTTCTTTTGTTTTGTTTACATCAGGGTGAAATTTACGTGCAAGTTTTCTGTATGCAGATTTTACTTCTGCATCAGTAGCTTCTCTTTTGACACCTAAAATTTCATAATAATCTTTGTATTGCATATTTTTATATTAATACAAAATCGTGACGTTTGTCCATTTGTTAATTATTTTTTAATTATGTTACTAAACGATGCTTTTTTGTAATCTTTCAGTTCTATTTTCGCTCAAAATGTTTTTCAATTTCATAATAGCTTGAGCATGAAGCTGACATACTCTTGATTCTGAAATTTCTATTGTGTCGCCAATTTCTTTAAGAGTCATGTTTTCGTGATAGTAAAGAACCATAATCATACGTTCACGTTCAGGAAGTCTTTTTAATGCTCTTTCAAGTTGATTTTTAACATCTTTTTCTTCCATAGCTTCGTGAGGAGTAAGACGTTTTGTATCTTGAATAGTATCAATAACTTCTATGCTATCATCAGAAGAACCTTTTTTGTCATACAAAGATGAAACAGTTGTATCTTCTGAAAGAATTTGTGAAACTTTTTCAGGTTCCATTTGTAATTCTTCAGCGATTTCTTCTGTGGTTGGTTGTCTTCCAAGTTTTTGTCTTAAATCTTCTTGAGTTTCTTTAACTTGTTTTATTTTTCTTCTAACAGTTCTTGGTAAAAAGTCTTGAGAA
>JAKSUT010000175.1 GCA_024408705.1 bacterium
TGTTGTTTTGGATTAACTTTTTTGCAAGTCAAAACATCACCCTTATTCAAATCAGGCATTTTAACTTTGTCTTCATCTTCTTCTGAATCATTATACAATTTTGAATAGCCGTCAAAAGTAACTTTGCTTGTAGAAACACGCAAAGTATAATCGCCTGCTGAAATTTCTACTGCTTTATTTGCAACAAGAGCATTTGACATTTGACTTGACATAAACTTATTCCAAATAAGTTTATATAACTTGTATTGTTCAGGTGTCAAATATTGTTTTACGCTATCTGGGGTACGTTCAACGTATGCAGGACGAATGGCTTCGTGAGCGTCTTGAACATTTTTCTTACCTTTTTTAACGTAATCATTTGGTGTTTCAGGATAATATTTTTCACCAAAATTTTTCAAGATAAAATCTTTTGCCATATTTTGAGCATCATCAGATATTCTTACACTATCTGTTCTCATATATGTAATAAGACCAACGGCACCGTCTGAACCTAGTTCTATACCTTCATATAATTTTTGTGCAACTTGCATTGTTTTTGAAACACCAAAGCCTAATTTTGAACCGGCTTCTCTTTGCAAAGTTGAAGTTATAAAAGGCGCTGACGGTTTTCTTTTTGTTTCTTTATTCGTAACTTTTGATACTTCAAATTTTGTAGATTTATCTGACAAGAAATCTGCTATTTTTTTAGCTTCTTCTTCGTTTTTTATCTCAACTTTTTTATCTTTATATTTTGAAAGTTCAGCAGCAAAAATAGCATCTTCTTTTGATAAATCAGCAGAAATTGACCAATATTCTTGCGGAACAAATGCTTCAATTTCAGCTTCTCTTTCACAAATCATACGAAGTGCAACAGATTGAACTCTACCTGCGGAAAGTCTGTAATTGCCAAGTTTTTTCCACAATACAGGGCTTAGAGTATAACCAACAAGTTTGTCTAATATTTGACGTGTTTGTTGCGCTTTTACCCTATCCATATCAATATCTCTTGGATGTTCAACAGCGTATTTTACAGCTTTTGGAGTAATTTCGTTAAACTCAATTCTAAAAATTTTATCGTCATTAACTTTCAAAACCTGACGTACATGCCAAGCAATAGCTTCTCCCTCACGGTCAGGGTCGGCTGCTAGATAAATTCTATCAGCTTTTTTGGCAAGTTCATTCAATTTTGAAACTACTTTTTTCTTTTCTGGAATAATTTCAAAACTTGGTTCAAAATTATTCTTTACATCAAAACCTAATTCTTTTTGAGGCAAATCTCTAATATGTCCGAAACTTGCTTCAATAGAAAAACTATCTCCCAAAATCTTTTTAATTGTTTTAGATTTTGCTGGAGATTCGACTATTAAAAGAGCTTTTCCTGACTTTGAAACAGATTTTTTTTCAGAAGAAGTTGTCTTCTTCATTTTTACGCTCTTTTCTTCATTCTTTTTTTCTAATTTCTCTACCATGCCTTAAATTATAGCATGTTAAATAATTTAAGCAATGGAATATTTTTCACCTTCAATTTGTTTTATCACTCCTGACAATTCTAAATTCGTCAAAGCAACAAACAAATCATCTGAGTTTATCTTTGTTTCTTGCAATATACTTTCAAAACTTTTAGGTTCAATTTCTATTGAGTTTAATATATTTTTTTCATCTTTGCCAAAGGCTGAAAAATCTAATTTCATTTGCTCAGCAACATTTATTTGCCAATTTAAAGCCTGCAAAATATCATCAGCGCAAGTAACCATTGTTGCACCATTTTTCAACAATTTATAAATACCTTCTGTATTAGGATTAGTAATCAATCCTGGAATACACATCAATTCACGTCCTTGCTCCAAAGTTAAATTAGCACTTATCAATGCGCCACTTTTTATCGCAGCTTCAACAACTAAAGTTCCGTAAGACAACCCTGTAACTATTCTATTTCGTTGTGGAAATCTAAAAGGTAAAGGCTCTATTGTCGGATAATATTCAGAAATAACAACTCCGTAAGTATTCTCAATCTTTTTATAAAGTTCTTTGTTTGAATTTGGATAAACAAAATCTAAACCACCTGCGATAACACCAATTGTTGTTAAACCATTTTTAATAGCAAGTTCATGAGCAGTTGTATCAATTCCGGCAGCTAAACCTGACACAATACAAATATCAGTATTTAAAAATTCTGACATTATCTTTTTTAAAGATTCTTTTGCACCGGTACTTGCTCTTCTTGAACCAACAACCGCCAATGTTCTATCCAAATTACACCTTTTAATATCACCTTTTGCATACAAAATCATTGGTGAATCATAAATTTGTTTCAACAAATACGGATAATTTTCACTATCATAAGTAAGGTAAGAAAGTCCTCTTGAAGTAACTTCGGATAAACATTTGTCAGGATTTGTTTTATCTCTTAATTCTAAAAATTTTTCAGCTTTTTTAACAGTTAAACCTTCAATTTTTGACAAATCACTCATTGAAGCATTGAAAGCCTGCTCTATATCTCCAAAATGGTTATAAAGTTTTTTAATAAAAACTGAATCTAACTGCTCAATTGATGAAAAAGCTATCCAAAATTTATCTTTTGACATTTTAATCCTTATTTTTTAATTCTGTTCAAAGTAGCTTTTATATTTTCTGCTTCTTCTTCTGGTATAGGGAATTTCAAATAATCTTCAAAATATTCAATAGCATCTTCTTTATCACCTCTTGCCAAAAATAAAAT
>JAKSUT010000176.1 GCA_024408705.1 bacterium
CTTTTACATAGGAATGAAGGACTTTAGGGTCCAGCAAATCTGCATTATCAAAATCTTCAAAATTTAAAAAGATAATCTGATTTTCTCGAACGCCTGTTGAAAGAAGATAATCTTTGAACATCTTCATCAAGGTAGATTTACCACAACGGCGAATACCTGTAATTACCTTAATAATCTGCTTGTCTTTGTAAGCTTTTAATTTGTCTAGAAATTCAGTTCTTTCTATTTCTTTCATAGTTTGGATTATAATCCAATGTTTTGATAAAAACAAGGAAAAGTTTGGAATTTAATCCAAGGTTTACAAAAAAAATTACTCCATAACCTAAGCTAAAAATATCAAAAACCATTTTCATAAATATCTAAGATAAACCTATCTCTTTGACAATCTTTTTTGCATTAGTTAAATTTATATAAAACTCTTTTAAGTTTGATTTTGAATACTGTTTTAACTTATCACCCAGAGTTATTTGCTGTAGTAAATCTGTAAAATACTGTTCCCAAGTTTCAAATTTTTCTGAATCAACATATTCACTTGTTCTTGAAAGAATTTCTTTTAAATCTACTTTAGAAACAAGACCAGATTTTAGTATAAGCCACTCAAAAGATTCAGGAAGAATTATTTCTATTTTTTCAGAATTCTCCTTCTGTAATTTCAAAACTCTATTCATTTCACTTCCAAAAGCAGCACCATCTGCAATTACGAGAATTTTCTTCTGAGTCTTATCTGTTATGTATTTTTTTAGCAATGAAAAAATATTTCCATTTCCATAGGAAGATTCACATTTAATTTCTGTATCTTTATAAAATTTTTCGTAGAAAACAAAACCTGAGTCAGAATCTTCTATGATTATTGTGTCAAATGAATTAATTGAATTTTCAATATTTGAAAAGCGATGTTTTACTGAAAAATAATAGTTTTCAAAAGAATGTTTTAGACCTTCTGTTTTAATTCTATAAATTTCTTCTACACTATATGGCAGAGAATGCAAAGGATCTCTAGAAAAAATAACATAATAGTTGCTGGATAATTTTACTTCATGTGCAAACTCTTTACTTGTAACAAAAGTTGAACCCTCATCAATAAAAACAATACTATCTTTTATAGACTGCAACTGTGCTTGCCAAAGTTTTTTATCATATAAAACAATACAATCTTTTTGACTAGTAATTTTTACTCCACTTTGAATTCCATTTTCTGAAAAATTGCGAATCATGTTATAAAGTGTCGTTTTACCAGATCCACTCTCACCTTGAACAATTGTAACTTGTCTTTTTAATTCAAATGTATATTTGACCTTTCGTTTATTTTCTACTATTACCTTCTGCTTTCCAATCATAAATGCCTCAAACAAAATCCCCTGCTTCTAAAACTAAGGAATTCATATCAGAAACTTTTTTATTTGTATTTTCAATCCATATAGAAAACTTTTCTTTTCCAAAGTCCATTATGTGCCTTAAATTAATTAAAGTTTTTTCATGTTGAAAAATTCTTTTATAATCAGAAATTTTCAATAACCAAATTGCACAGTTATCACCACAAGTAGAAGCATTAAATATATGCGAATTATCAAACAATATCAGTAAAAGTGTTTTTACACCACCAGAAAGCTCTTTAGGTGAGATTTTTCCCAATACAGGACTTTGAATTAACTGCCCATCTATGACTTCTGAATTATCAACATCATTGATAATTTTTTTTCCTAAATCCGACAAAACCCATTCTTCTTTATATGAATTATCAAAATACATACTGGTATCATAGATATAATTCTTTTCTGCAGCAGGTATTTCACCAAAAAATATTCTTAACATAATAAAATTCCTCTTAACATTATATCACAGTTTTTCCACCATCATTTTTTATTTCATGTATCGATATGTGTAAAGTTGCACATTATCATCCTGAACTTGTTTCAGAATCTCCGTTTCAGCACCTCTTACCCAAAATACTCGTTGCAGCAAGCTAGTTATCAAATTTTGTCATCCGAAATACTCCTGCATAAGTGATTTATACAAAGTTTCTGCTTTTTCCAATGATTTCTGCACTACAAATTTTGATTTGTCGATTTGTTGAACGAAATCGGCGAATTGTTGTTGGAGTTCGAGAGGTGGAACTGGGATTTGAATTGTTTTTAACTCAGATAAGTTTAATGTTTTTTGAGCGATTCCTTTAACTTTTCTTTCTATTTGTTCAACAATTTCTGGAACTGTTAATACGGTATGAAGATATTCACTGTCCATCAAATCTCTAATAGGTTTTATAAATGCAATATGCCGTTGAAAACTAAAAGATCTATTTTCTTTTACAATTGCTGGATGTCCATAACTTCCAACAATTGAGAACAGAATATCTCCTAGTTCAACAGGTGTACGTTTCATCAGTAAATTATAAGTTTCTTCATTTATGAACTTGTTAGTATCATAATTTATTTTTTCATTTGCAATATTCGATACAAACAAAAAAGGTATTGTACCATGTTCATCAAATTTTGGAGGTTGATGAGTTCCATCTGTTATTAGAGAACAAACATCTATTAATTTTTTAACTTTCCATTTTCCGTCTGCAATTGCCTTATCCCCAAACATCTCGATAAATCGGGATTTGATGAGTAAGTCATATTTTTCTAAGAGTTTTTTGTTTTCTGAAATTATCTTGGTAACTTTATC
>JAKSUT010000177.1 GCA_024408705.1 bacterium
TGGTCAATCCCGGATTGGCCGTGATTGATGCTTTTGTTATTTTATGATAAAATTAGTAGGTTATTTATTAAAGTATAGAAAAGAAAGATATGAAAATAACAATAGTTGGTACAGGTTATGTAGGTTTAGTTGTCGGTACTTGTTTGGCTGATATGGGTAATGATGTTATCTGTATCGATAATGACGAAGAAAAAATCGCAAAATTAAATCAATTAATTATGCCGATTTATGAGCCTGGGTTGAAAGAACTTGTAAAAACTAATATAAAAGAAGAAAGATTAACTTTTTCTTGTGATATAGAAAATGCAGTAAAAGTTTCGGATGTTTGTTTTATCGCAGTCGGAACACCATTGAAAGATGATGGTTCTGTTGATTTAGAGCAAGTGGAAAAAGTTGTAGAAAAAATTGCAAAATCAATAAATGGTTATAAAGTTATTGTAGATAAATCAACTGTACCTGTTGGAACTGCAGAGAAACTTACAGAAAAAATTAAATCTTATACAAATCAACCATTTGATATTGTTTCAAATCCTGAATTTTTAAAACAAGGTAATGCTGTTGAAGATTTTTTGAAACCAGATAGAATTATTGTCGGTTCAAATTCTCAAAGAGCAATTGCAATAATGCAAGAAATTTATTCTCCATTTGTTAGAACAGGAAACAGAGTAGTTGTAATGGATGTAAAATCAGCAGAGATGACAAAATATGCTGCAAATTCATTTTTAGCTACAAAAATTTCTTTTATGAATGAGATAGCAAATCTTTGTGAAAAAGTTGGCGCAGATATAGAAAATGTGAGAGTTGGTATTTCAACTGATTCAAGAATTGGAAACAAATTTTTGTTTTCAGGTTTAGGTTATGGTGGAAGTTGTTTTCCAAAAGATGTTAAAGCATTGGTAAAACTTGGTTATGAAAATGGTTGTAAAATGTCTGTGGTAAAGGCAACTGACGAAGTTAATGTTAATCAAAGAGAATTATTTATTAAAAAGATAACAGATAAATATGGAAAAGATTTGTCAGGTTTAACTTTTGCAGTTTGGGGATTAGCTTTCAAACCAAAAACAAATGATATGAGAGAAGCACCATCAATAACTATAATAAATAGATTAATCGAATTAGGTGCAAATGTTCAAGCCTATGATCCAAGAGCGATTGAAACTGCAAAAAACATTTTTAAAAGTGAAAAAATAACTTATGGTTCAAGTTCTTATTCAGTATTAAAAAATGCAGATTGTATGTTGTTGTTGACTGAATGGAATGAATTTAGAATTCCTGATTTTAAAAAGATAAAAGAATTGTTAAAAACACCTGTGATTTTTGATGGTAGAAATCAATATAACGCTCAAGCGCTAAAAGATTTGGGTTTTGAATATTATCAAATTGGAAAGTGTTAATTTAAATATAAAAAATACAAGAAGTTTTCATTTTCTTCTTGTATTTTTTTGTTCAAAATTTTATTTTTAAGTTGTAATTTGTTTTTTTAATGAACAATTCCTTTGTGATTTAAGTAAACAAGTAATTCATATTTTTCAAAAGGATATCGTGCTGTAAATGTGCTATAGATATTACATTCGGTATGTTTTTTTACTACTTCATAACAAACGCAATCTTGTCCTTTTTTATTTTTTCCAACATAGATTCGAACTTTATCATCTCTACCTTGGATTTTTGTGATAAATTCACCTTTTTCATTGATTTTAACTTTGTAGTTAGTGCCTTGAATTTTTAGTGTTACGATTTTACCTGATTTGAAATTTCTTGGATCAAGATTTCCGTTTAAAAAATTTTCTCTGATGTCTTGGCGTGTAGGAACTACTTTCTTTTTAATAGGCAAATCTTTAAGAACTTCTATTATATCTTTTTTAATAGGTTCTATATGTTTATAAGGGAATTGTTTAAAAGGTTGTGTTTGTTTTTTAGCAGGGTATAAACATGCTTTGTTTTGTTGATAGTTTGTTGGGTTTAGTGTTTCAAACATTTGTACTGCTAACATAATATAATCTCCTTTTTGTTTATTATTTAAGTTCTTTTAATTTCTTTTATGCCATAATGTTTAAAATTTGTCCGTCATTTTTTTCTTCTAATTCAGACATTGCTAAAATTTGTGTTGTTAAAAAAGAAATATTTGTTGTTTTAGATAATTTTGCTACGGCTTCTGCGTTAGTTAATGGTTTTTGAAATAATAATCTAATCATAATTTTGCACCTCGCGTTTTGGCTTACATTGTATATAAGCCGCATATAAACGTTTTAGCTTTCCGGATTTACAAAACTTAACAATTGGTATCTCAAACGCAATAATATCTTGATTTTTGTTTTTGCTATTTTTGAAAAATATTTTTTATTTAAAAATTAGATATGTGAAAAATTATGTGAAAAATAAGATTGATTTTTATATTATAAAATTTTTTTTGCTAAACTTTTCCATTATATTTGAACAATACAGATGTTGTATCATCACTTTGAGGTTCATTTTGAATAAAATCACTTATATCATTTTTTATAGTAGGAATTATTTTTTCTAATTCTATATTTTTATTTTTATTCAAAATATTCAATAGTCTTTCTTCACCATATAATTCTTTTTCTTTGTTAGATGCTTCTGTAATACCATCTGTGTATAAGAATAATTCATCACCTGCGTTTAGTTTA
>JAKSUT010000178.1 GCA_024408705.1 bacterium
CATTACTATTTGAAGTTTTTGTAAGTAAAAAATGTTTTGTTGTATCTAAAATAAGTTGTAAAACATCTTCGGAAATTAAATTCTCATATTTTTTATACAATTTTTCTATTTTTTCTTCTCTTTGATTTTCACCAAGTTTTGAGCCAAGTCCAAAAAAATTATTAAATCCAGAATATCGTTCGATTTCACCTTTTTCATTTGTTATAAGCCACGAATGAGATTCAATGATATTACTTTCTTTTTTTGAATAAATTTTATCTGCTAATTCTGCAAAAATGTCATAAGCGTTTTCTGCATAAATTACTTGCCATTTATCTTTTACAATATCTTGATTTTTAAAATCCATTAAAAGTTGGCTGTCAGCGGATGTAAATCTGTAATTGTGAATACCATCGTTAAAATCAAAATTAGTCGGATTTTTATTAGATGTACAACCAATAATTTTTAGATTTTCTACATCGATTTGATTATATGAAGTTTCACCAACATAAATATAAGGCAAATCACCTTTTTTTGATGGCATAAGAACATGATAAACTGTTTGAACATTGTCTTTCCCGATTTCAACAGAAAAGCCTTTTAATTTTGCAATAGATGATGAAATTCTAAGATTTCTAAGTTCTGCGATTTTTTTTGCTAAATCTAAATAAAGATTTGCATTTATTTGATTAATTTCTTCTTTTGTCTTTTTTGAATTGTCAGAATTTTTTGCATTATTATTAATTTCATTTAGAGTTTCTGACCATTCATCGTGATTTGCTTTGAATTGTGCAATTTTTTGAGAACCTGACGCAATTCCAAAAGTTTTTATACCAATCAAATATTTTATTTCAGAACCATCAGCATTTTTTTTGCATAATGCAGCATCATAAGATGTATTTCCAATATCTTCAGCAGAAGCATTAAATGCCTTTTGAAAAACAGTTTCTTGATACTTTGAATTTATAATCGGACTTAAAATTTCATTTTCGTCATCAGCCTCAGCTTTTTGAGCAAACATTTCTGTTAAACTTGCAAAAGCAAGAATCATCTTTTTATATTCATTTTTTTCGTTTTCTGGTAAATCTGTCCACATAATTTTATAGTAAAGTATCTTAATGTTAAATTCTATGGATTTTCACGCCTGTGGCGTGTCGTTATAACATAGTCTTAAACCGCAGGCAGCTCGACTGCCTGTCGGATTTTGAAGATTTTGTTATGTGCCGTACTCATTCCAGATATCCGCCGTAGCACCAGCCCGACAGACCAACCTTTAATTTATTTCCATTCCTGTCTTTTCCAGAGATTATTTCTACTTTTACCCAGTTAGAATTGATTCCGTCAATTGTTTCTTCTTTACCTAATTCGATGATTTTTACTTTTGTACCAGCTGACATTACTGTTAATACATTTGAAGAAGTTGCTTCTGCTGAACGGAGTTTTAAATTTTCCTTTACGGACATTGTCTTGTTTATACTAACATTAGTTGCGGAGCTTGACGAAGCAACTAATGTATTCCCTTTTTCATAGTCGCAACTACCATCTACGTGGCGTGGCCAGGTTATATTATCCAATGAATAACTTTTACTTTTTACAAAATTTAAATATTGCTCTGAAATTCTTTTATCAACATCTACAAATGTAATAAGAAATTGATTATTAACATACAAATCAAGATAATCCCCATCTAATTTGAATGTAAGTTTATAAGTTTCTCCTTGTCTAATATTTTCTAAATATTTGCCACCAACATAATTCCACACTGATAAACTGTAAGATAAATATTCTTCGTTATTAATTTGCGTGAAAACTCCCAAATAGCGATCTATTGAAAATTTAATATTAATATCAACATTTGTAATACTTAATGTTGGAATATTCATATATTGTTGCCATGGCTCAAAATCACCAAAATCAGTGGGATTAGTTGATGCATATCTAGGTACATTACCTTCATTTTCAAAGACTATATTTATGTCTTTTTTAGCCAAAGCTTCTACTGCATATTTTGCAACCCAATTCCTGTTTTTAAGAGCTATGCTTGTTTGATCATTCTCAGCAATCTTTATATTTTCTGAATCAATGCAACCTTTTAAATCATTATTATCTACCAATCTAATAAATAATTTGTTGTCATTTTCATTATCAATAGAAACTCTATATTCACCTTTATTTTGTAGGATTTCACCCGTATTTAATATTTTTAATATTGTATCGTGTAAATACGGATAATATGTAAATTCACAACTCTTAATAACTTCATACTTAATTTTTGGTACCTGAGCAAATACCCATGATAAAGTGAAAAACAACATAAGACTTATTAAACAATTTTTCTTCTTCATACTTTTTTACCTCTCGTGCACCAGTGGTGCATCCACATAACATAAATTATACGTATCCCGTATAAATTTTTTATACAGTTTTTTTGTCCGTATAATCTTCACAACGAGTTACTTTCTACTACTATAACATAAATCATCGTGATTTTATACGGATACCTCTAATCTCACATTCTGTCCAACGGGCTTATAACTCCGCCGGCACCTTTATTCAAAACATGTGTATAAATCATTGTCGTGCGGATATCTGAATGACCAAGAAGTTCCTGCACAGTTCTTATGTCGTAGCCGTTTTCCAGCAAATGTGTTGCAAAGGAATGTCGG
>JAKSUT010000179.1 GCA_024408705.1 bacterium
AAGAGCATCTTGTTCTTTTTTGTTTAGTTTAGCAGACCAGTTGTTTCCGTGTTTTTCCATTTCAACAGTTTTGATAACTTTTCCATTAACGGGTTTATCAAAAATGTATAAGTTTATGTGTGTTGCGTTTTTTGAAGCAACACCAAAGTTTAATGTTTGTGTTTTCATATCAAAACTTGCGCCAAGAGGAGCAACTTTTGAAGCCATGTTTATACCTGCAACGATTCCACTACAAGCAGCTAATGACATTAAGCCAGCTTGTTTTGTTGTAATAGGATTTGTCGCACGAGCTTTAACAGCTTTTTGAGCTGCTATTTTTGTCGTATCTTGAACTAGGTTCACGACTGGATTGGTTATTTTAGAGACATTAACCAATTTTTATTAACTCCACACTTTTTTTATAAACACTAAACTATACATATATATAAAAACATGTAATTGTTTTTTATTGTTATTTTTTTAATAATATTTTACAAGTTTTTTACAATAAAAAATAAAATTTATTTTACCATTTCACGAAGTTTTTTTAGTTGATCGCGAATTTGTGCAGCACGTTCGAAATCAAGTATTTTAGCTGCTTTGTGCATATCCTTTTCTAGTTTTTCAATTAGTTTTGGTAAATCTTTTTCTGAAATTCCAAGTTCAATCATTTCTTCTGCAACAATATCTTCAAAATCTCTATAACTTGCAACAAGTGATAGCAAATTATTTTCAATAGGTTTTTTAATTGTTTGAGGAATAATTCCATATTTTTTGTTGTGTTCAAGTTGAATTTTACGTCTTCTTTCGGTTTCTGTTATGGCATGTTGCATTGAATCTGTTATGTTGTCGGCATACATTATTACTTCGCCACACGCATTTCTTGCTGCACGACCTATTGTTTGAATAAGTGATGTTTCTGAACGTAAAAAGCCTTCTTTATCTGCATCCATTATTGCAACAAGTGAAACTTCAGGAATATCTAATCCTTCTCTAAGCAAGTTTACACCGATTAAGACATCAAATTCACCAAGTCTTAAATCTCTTAAAATTTCAACTCTTTCTAATGATTGAATTTCGCTATGCAAATATCTAACTTTTATTCCTTGTTGAATAAAATAATCTGTTAAATCTTCTGCCATTCGTTTTGTAAGAGTTGTGATTAAAATTCTTTCGTTTTTTTCTGTTCTTTTATTTATTTCATTTATTAAATCATCAATTTGTGTCGATATAGGTCTAATGCTTATTTTTGGATCAAGTAAACCTGTTGGTCGAATAATTTGTTCAACAATTTGTGTTGAGGTTGTTTTTTCAAATTCTGCTGGGGTTGCAGAAATATATATTTTTTGATTTACTTTTTTGAAAAATTCTTCTTCTTTAAGTGGTCTATTATCTTTTGCACAAGGTAATCTAAAACCATATTCAATTAAAGTATCTTTTCTTGCTGAATCTCCTCTGTACATTCCTTTAAGTTGTGGAATTGTAACGTGTGATTCATCAATAACAGTTAAAAAATCTTCTTGAAAATAATCAAGTAAAGTCGCAGGTGCAGAACCTTTTGGGCGACGTTCAATTATTCTGGAATAGTTTTCTATGCCAGAGCAATATCCCATTTCTTTCATCATTTCGATATCGTATTTTACCCTTTGTTCAAGTCTTTGGGCTTCAACTAATTTGTTTTGATTGTTTAATTCCACAAGTCTGTTTTTTAATTCTTCTCGGATTAGTTTTATTGTTTCTTCAGGGTTTTCGTCATAATTCAAATAGTGAACAGCAGGGTATATTGTGACTTTGTCTGGAGAATTTAATATTTCTCCTGTAACATTGTCAATTTTTACGATTTTTTCAACTTCATCTCCGAAAAAGTAAATTCGTGTGATTTCTTTTTCGTAAGATGGCATTATTTCAACAATATCTCCTCTTGCTCTAAATGATGAACGTTCAAGTTCTAAATCGTTTCTTTTGTATTGAATTGCAACAAGGTAGTGTAGAAAATCATCTCTGTTTAATTCACTTCCTACTTCTATTGTGTATGCTCCTTTAAAATAATTTTCCGGTAAGCCTAAACCATAAATACAGCTGACTGACGCTATGACAATTACATCATTTCTTTCGTAAAGACTTCTTGTTGTGTTGTGTCTTAGTCGGTCAATTTCTTCATTTATACTTGCAGATTTTTCAATGAATGTGTCAGTTCTTGGTATGTATGCTTCCGGTTGATAATAATCATAATAACTTATGAAATATTCAACTGCGTTATTTGGAAAAAGCTCTTTAAATTCGTTGTATAGTTGAGCTGCAAGAGTTTTGTTGTGTGCAATTATAAGAGTAGGTTTTTGTATTTGTTCAATGACATTTGCTATGGTAAAAGTCTTCCCAGATCCAGTGATACCAAGTAAAGTTTGGGTATCATCTCCGTTTTTGACACCTTTTACAAGTTGTTCAATTGCTTTTGGTTGATCCCCTGAAGGCCTGTATTTTGAGCATATTTCAAACTTTTTTTTCATAACTTTCATATTTTATCATGGTTTTGGACTCTTGACCATGTTAAAAACCTTTTGTTAAGCATGTTTAAACTAATTCTTAAGAACTATTGCAAAAATTATACT
>JAKSUT010000018.1 GCA_024408705.1 bacterium
CATTGAAAGTTGAAGAAGCAAGACAAATGACAAAACTTCAACTTGCAAACGAATTGCCAACTTTACAAGCAGGGGTTTCTCCATTGTTGTACAAACTTCCTGGAGTAACAAACACTGATGGACTTTTTTCTGTTCCAATTCTTGCAACTTATGAAGTTGATTTATTCTTAAAAAACCACGACAAAACAAAATCAAGCAAAAAAGTATATGAAGCAGCCAAATATAAAGAAAAAGCCGCATATATTTCAATAATTAGTGCTGTTGGAACTTGTTATTACAACATAGTTAAACTTGATAGATTAATAGCCATACAAGAACAATTAATCAAAGACAGAAATCAAATATATGATTTGATGAATCAATGTAATGAAGAAGGAATTGTTTCAACTTCAGACCTTGTTAAAGCTGATAAGGCGAGAGTGCTTGCTGATTGTGAAATGATTGAACTTAAAAAATCAAGAGAAGTAATGCTTAATTTACTTGCCGTACTAATTGGTGATAGCCCTAACAACACAAATGATTACAAACGTATTTCTTATAAAGATTTAAATAATCAAAAAACTATTCCACAAGAAATACCATCAGAAATAATAAGTTCAAGACCTGACTATTTAACTGCTGAAAAAATGGTAGAAAAAGCAGGAATTGACGTTAGAGTAGCAAAAAAAGAATTTTTACCATCAATAAATATCATAGGACTTTTAGGATTTAGTTCTGGTTCTACATTTGGGTCAATGAGTTGGGAAAATGCGATTGCCGGACTTGTTGGTTCTGCTATGCTTCCATTGTTTACTGGTGGTAAAAGACGCGCAAACTTAAGAATACAAAAAAACAAATACGAACAAGCACTTCAAACTTATTACAAAACAAATCTAACTGCCATACAAGAAGTTAATGATGCTTTGAGCAACTTGAAACTTGATAATGAAAAATTTCAAAAAAGCACAAAAACTTTAAATATTGAGAAAAAAGATTTTGTTTTCACACAAGAGAGATATAATCACGGTATAATTTCTTACCTTGATTTATTACAAAAGAAAGAAAATTTACTTGATATAGAAAAACTTGTAACTAATAACAAAATGGATTGTTACGTAAATCAAATCGGTTTATATAAAGCAGTTGCAGGTGCTGATTTATAGAAAACAAATAAAAATAATAAAAACCTCTGGTTGAAATATACCAGAGGTTTTTATTATTTTTTCAAATATTATTTGCTTTTCTTTTTAAACATTCTTTTAAATATATTTGATTTTTTAGGTTCTTGATACAAACCTGCTTGTTTTAATTTTTCTGTTTCCAAATCAAATTGTTGTGCTTTGATTTTTTCTTTTGCTCTTTGAGTTTTTACATTTGCTTCTGCTTGTTCTTGCGTATTTAACCAAGATACAAAAGTATTTGCATTATCAATATCAGTTTTCAAAGCTAACCATTTGAAAGATTTTAAAAGCTTCATTGGTTTTGCAACGTCACCTTCTACAACGATTTGGAATTTTGTCGCATTCATATCTTTTAATTTGTTATCAAAATCAGGGATAGCGTCAAATTCTTCTTGTGTAACTTCTTCGCAGAACAAAGCAAATGCTTTTGCAGAAGCAACATTTAACCCTGGAGTATTTTTGATAAGATTTATAGGGTTTACCATTGCAATAGGACCTAACATATTTGAAATAAGTGATGCCAAACGTCCTCTTACTTTCATCTCACAAGTATTTTTTAATAAATCATATTTTCCAAAAATTAACAAACTCAAACAATCACCCTCTGTGCCAATTGAACCTATATTCATAATGCCATTTCTGAAGGTGATTTTACTTGTCATTTTGTCAAAATGAGAAGTGTTTATTGTTGCCATGTTTTTTATAACATCACCAACTACATTAGAAAATACTGCTGATTCTCTAATGTTTTCAGACAAAATAAGATTTTCAATTTTTCCAAAAGGTCCTAATTGTCCTTTTACAATTTCAAAATCTATATAACCTTTCAAAGATTTCATTGTTTGTTCAGGAGTTCCACCAACAAAAGATAATTCAGTTTTATATTTCATTGTTCCTGAAAGAGTATCTTTCATATTTGCAGCTTGAACAACCATTTTATCTGCGTTTATTTTTTCTCCTGTACTTTTTAATTTTATCTCGCTATTTATCAAATTAACTATTACATTTGCTTTTACAATACCGTCAAAAACACCTGCTTTTACATCATCTAAATAAAATTTATTTCTTCTTATTGACATTTTTCTTGCAGTTAAGTTTTTAACAACGATATTACCAGTTTTTAAATTTTGAATATCTACTGAACCACTTTTTAAATAAAGCGGAATATTTGCGTTAGTTGTTTGTACTTGTTTTTTAGGTCTTTTAGGAGCAGGAGGAGTGAATTTTGTAAGTCTTTCTGCTATAACCATCAATTTATCAAGATCAATATTTTTTGAAGATACTGACAAATTATTTATTACAAAATCTCTTGTATGTTGAATGATTTGCATATTTGTTTGAAGTTGAACATCTGAGCCATTCAACAACAAACCAGAAACCCCAACACGCAACAAATTACCATTCAAATTAACTGTTGCATTTGAAAGTTTAGTTTTCAACTGAGGAATAAATAAATTATCTAAAGAAAACGCACCTTCAAAAATCGGAGCAGCAACACTTCCGAAAATCCATGTGTCTCCTGAAATATTAAATTTAGAATTTCTAAATATACAAATATTTCCTGACTCTTTATTGTTCAATTTTATACGCATTATATTTATATAAGGATTTGAAGATAAAGAAACAATACTACCTTCAATATTTGCTACTTCTCTTGCATTTAGAATATTTGAATCTAAGTCATTAGAAAATTCTGTCGCTACTGATTTTGAATACAAACCAGTTTTTGAAATTTTTAATTTATCATTATAAAGTTTCAATTTTGCTTGAATAATATTTTGTTTACCAACAATACTATTAATATTTATTGGAGTAATAAAATTAGCACCATCTGTTAATATTTGAGCTGTAATATCTTGTTTTGTTTGCTCACCTGAAACTCTTACTTTTACAGGCAAAACACCATTAGATTTGATATAGAAAGATGCTTCTCTTCCCAAAACTCTTTTTAAATCTTTTGTTGAAATTTTACCATCTAAAAAGATATCGATATTTGGAGATTTTGAGTAATTTTTAATATCACCTTTTAAAGTGATTGTAGAATATTTATCAAATTTAATATTTGCAGGTTTTATATTTATGTCATCTTTTGAAATTTTTATTTCTAAATTATCTTTTGACAAAACTGAATTTGCCATTGGTAAATAAACATTCAAACCATTATTTTGAATAGTTCCGTCAATAGTTTCTGGAGAAACATCAAATTTTGCATTTAATACTTTGTTTTTCACAGAAAGTTTTGAAGCTTTGTCTAAAACATTTAAATTATTAGCACTTGCATTTAATTTTATATTTAATTTTGCTAATTCACCTTTCAATATAGCATCAAAAGATAATGTTCCTGCTTTAATATCAAGATTTTTTACTGCTTCATAACCCAATATTTTCAAGAAAAAGCCTTTGAATGGCATATTTTTCAAAGATACTGAAATATCTGTCATTGAATTTTTATCAATTGAACCTTTTATACTAAATTTAGTATTATTGATATTTGCATGTGTATCTTTGATTTTTAATTCATTTTCATTTAACAAAATATCAGTATTAATATCTGCAATAAGTTTTCCATGTTTTTTGTTAGAAATATTACCATTTCTAACTATTATGCTTCCGTCAGATATAATTTTTTTGAAATCAGTTTTAAATTTTGCATCAGCAAGCAAATATCCGCTTCCAACAATTTCGTTCATATTATTATTAATTTTTGCAGTGTCTAAAACTGATTTAGCAAGTCTTACACAATCTTTAAAAAGAATTTTATCAGAAGTTAAATTTAATTCTAATTTTGGATTTTTACCATAATTCAAATTAGCCAAAATTGCTATTTTTTGATTTTCTACAAGATACAAATTTGAATCTATACCCGCAGTTAAACCTTTAAACGTGAAATGAGCATAACTTTCAGGCAAATTTATACCTTTCAAATAAACTTTTAAATTATCAATATTTGTATAACCTTTGATTTTAATTCTTTTATCTTTTGTTTCTCTTATTTTTAATTTCGAATTA
This sequence comes from bacterium, assembly GCA_024408705.1. GTDB lineage: Bacteria > Cyanobacteriota > Vampirovibrionia > Gastranaerophilales > Gastranaerophilaceae > JAKSUT01. Next base: position 4,170 of record JAKSUT010000018.1, read on the forward strand.
ACATTAACTTTTAAATCATAATCTCTGTATAATTCAACAGGATTTACAAAAGGTATAACAACTTTTGCGGCATCATCAATTTCTTCCTCTTCTTGCGCTTCAAATGGTGGCAAGAATGTATCTACGTTGATATTTGCTTTAATATTTACGTTATTATCACTCAACAAAGTTGCATCTGTTTTTATTTTTGCGGTTTTTCCATTAAAATAACCCAAAACAACTTTATCACCTTGAAGAGTTAAATGATGACCAGTATGCAAATCATTTACGTTTGCTTGATAATTTTTCAATTTAAAATTCGGAACTTTTATTTTTATAAAACCGATTAACATTTCATCAGTAATTTGTGTTTTTCCGATATTAAACAAAACTGTTGGTTCTTTTACTTCTTTTTCTTCTATACTTAATTCTGTTTTTTGTGAATTTAATAAATTTTCTATATGTCGTGAAATTTTGAATTGTTTACCATCTTTCATAATATCTGCGTTTACTTTTGGAGAAACAATTTCTGCACAAGAAACATTGATTGTAAAAGTAAACAAATCAGGTAAAAATACACCTACTTTAACTTTTTCAGCAGAAAAAACATCTGAACCATCAGGAAGTTTCACACTCAAATTATCTGCTTTTACACCTAATTCTAATTTTGGAGTAACTAATACTTTAGGATTTTCATAATTTATATCTAAATTTGCAGAATCTTTTGCAGCTTGTTTTGCAAGAGAAGTATATTGATTTAAATCAATACATCTTGGAAGAATAAATAAAAATCCAATATATGCAATAGCAATAACTGATACCAAAAATAACCCTAAAAATTTCATAAACGACTTCATTTATACACGACTCCTTAATAATATTATTTTTTAATTTATTATACCCCAGTCAAAAAAATCTGTGCTTTTTCTTAAATTAGATTAAGAAAATTTATTTTAATGAGATAAAAAAAGGGTGGATTTAAAAAATCCACCCTTTTAACTTTTTCAAAATTATTCAATAACATCAAAACCTGTAAATGGTTGAAGAACTTTTGGAATTTTGATAGAACCATCTTCTTGTTGATAATTTTCAACAATTGCAGCAAGTGTTCTACCAACTGCCAAACCTGAACCGTTAAGTGTATGAATAAATTTAACCTTTCCGTCTTTTGTTCTGTATCTAATGTTTGCTCTTCTTGCTTGGTAATCACCAAAGTTTGAACAACTTGAAATTTCTTTATAAGTATTATAAGAAGGAAGATAAACTTCCAAATCGAAACATTTATTAGCTGAGAAACCAATATCAGCAGTACAAAGTTCAACTCTTCTGTATGGAAGTTCTAATAATTCTAATATACGTTCTGCGTTTTTAGTTAATTTTAAATGTTCTTCGTGGCTTGTTTCAGGAGTTGTATATTTAACAAGCTCAACTTTATTAAATTGGTGAACTCTAATCAATCCACGAGTATCCTTACCAGCAGAACCAGCTTCTCTTCTGAAACATGGAGTATAAGCTGTCATCAATTTTGGTAAATCATCTTCTGAAAGAATTTCATTTTGATAAATATTAGTAACAGGAACTTCTGCAGTTGGAATTAAATACAAATCTTCGTTTTCACATTTGTACATATCTTCTGCAAATTTTGGTAATTGACCTGTACCTCTCATAGCATTTGAATTTACCAAAACCGGAGGCAAAATTTCTTCATAACCATGTTCTTGTGTATGAACGCTTAGGAAGAAATTGATAATTGCTCTTTCTAAAGCAGCACCTTTACCTCTATATAAAATAAATCTTGATTGAGAAAGTTTTACACCTCTTTCAAAATCTACCAAACCTTTTTCTTCTAAAATATCCCAGTGAGCTTTTAATTCAAAATTAGCTTCTGTTGGTTCGCCATAACCAGAAATAATAACATTATCATCTTCTGAAGTTCCGACAGGAGTTGTTTCATCAGGAATATTTGGAATATGAAGAAGTGCATCTTTTTGTTTTGCATCAAGTTCAACTTCTTTTTCTTCTAAAACTTTTATTTCATCACCGATTTTTCTAACTTCTTCTTGAATACTATCAGTGTTTTGACCTTGTTTTTTTAATTCCCCAATTTTTTGAGATTCCGATTTTCTTTTTGCACGAAGTTCATCTGCTTGAGCTTGAACATTACGACGTTCTGCATCAATTTTCAAAACTTCATCAACTGAAAGTTCTGGATTTCTTCTTTTCAATAACTCATTAATTTTTTCAGGATTTTCTCTAATTAATTTAATATCTAACATGTTTTTCCCTCACTTTATTCGTGAACAATATTACTAAAAAGACAAAAATTAATCAAATTTTTAAAAAACATAGACCAATTGGTCTATATTTTTTTACACCTTACGATTGATACAAAGTTAAAAAAAAACAAGTATAATGTAGTTGCTTGGGAAAATAGGACATTAGGGAAAATGTTAGAAGGAATTAACAATAACGAATTAAATACACAAAACGGCACACGAGGAATTGGTAGTGTCGTTACAAACCCTATTTCTAATCCATACAGAAATATTGACAGAAATCTTCTTATAGATGAATCTGCTATTTCTGATATTGCATACAAACTTTACGAAAAAGAACAAGACATTACAAAATTTAATACACTTGCTATGTCAAATCCGGAAGATTTATCACATAACGAAATAATGGATAACTTATTTGGCAAGGGTATTTGTGACCCATATTCAGATGACGCATTGACAGATTTACTAAATAATAATAAATTTTTGGAAGATTTGTCATTATAATATTCTTGTGATATAAAAAAATTAATGTCTGACGAATTATCACAAAATAATAATTCAATCCATAGGGATGATAATAGTGACACTCAAAAAAATGCTATTTTGAGCGCTAGGAATTTTTATGCTAAAGGTCAGTACAAAGAATCTTTGGATATGTATTTGAGCATTATCCACAAAACAACTGATGCAAATATTTATATTGAACTTGGAAACTGTTATTATAAATTAAATTTTCAAAAAGAAGCTCTTGATTCTTGGGAAAAAGCAGCAAAGCTAGATCCACAAAACGCAAAAGCATTCACTAATACAGGTAATTTATATTATAAAAACAACAAAATAGATAACGCCATTTCTTGTTGGCTTACAGCACTTACAATCAGACCTGAAGATTCTCAAACTTCATTAAATCTTGCGGTTGCTTTCGACAAAAAAGAAATGCGATTTGAAGCAATAAAATATTTTGAAAAATATATTAAATACGAAGAAAACAAAGCTACAAAAGATTATATAAATATAAAAGATAACATTAAACATTGCTATGACGTTGCAAGTCAATACTTGAATTTAGGTGCTGAATTACAAACACAAGGACAAAACGAACAAGCTGCTCAATGTTATTTTAAAGCACTTGCAAATTATCCTAATCTTTCTAAAATAAATTTAAATTTAGGAAGTATATTTTTTAGCGATAAAAATTACGAATTAGCGATTAAATATTGGCTTACTGCAAATCACCTTGAACCAAATTATGATAAAACATATTCAAATTTAGCTATTTCTTATGATTTAATGGAAAAATTTGATTATGCACTTTATTACTATCACATGTATATGAATTTCACTCTTGGCAATGAAACTGAATATAACAAAGTGAATAAACGTTATCTAAAACTTAAAAAATATATGCAACAACACACAGATTTAATTCCTGCACACTTATATTTTGCTCAAGATTATTTGGCAAAAAATGAAATTTATAAAGCGATAGACGAATTTAAAATATACACAGTTTTGTGTCCTGCAGAAAAAGCAAAATATAAAGATGTTATACAAAAACTTGAATCATATATAAATCCTGAAAAAGCTTTAATTGAAACTAATTTTGAACAAGGAGATAAATTATTAAAAAAAGGTAAATATAAAGAAGCAAAAGCTCATTTTGCCCGTGTTTTGAAATTATCTGCACCAAGATTTTTAGAATATTCAAAAGCTAAAGCAAAATATTCTCAATGCGAAAAATTAGAAGTTGGATATAATGATTAAAAAATTAAAAAAATTTTTTTACACGAAAATTCTTAAACGAAAATATTATAGAGTTGGACAATGTTTAGGTTGTGGAAAATGTTGCAAACAAATCTATGTAAAAACACACAACCATATTATTCAAGACGAAAAAGAATTTGAAAAATTAAAATATAAACATATTTTTTACACATATTTGACAGTAATAGATAAAGATGAACTTGGTTTAGTTTTTTCATGCTCAAATCTTGATGAAAAAACTAATCTTTGTAAAATTCACAAAAAACGCCCAGGAATATGCAGAAGATACCCTCAAGAAGAAATTTTTTCAATGGGTGGACAACTTTCAGAAGATTGTGGATTTAAACTTGTACCAATAGTGCCTTTTTCAGAAGTTTTTGACAATTTATTAAAAAAATAATAGAATTATAAAACATCCAAACAAAAATTAACATTTCTGCATTTAATAGCAAATTTTTTATTTTAGTGTTTTAACATGAATGAATAATTAGGAAATAAAAAATGAAAATTCTTCCAATTTCATATAAAAATAATTATTATAATCATTTCAATATTACTAATAATAGCAATATTAAAAATATTCAAACACGCAATACAACAGTATTACCATCTTTTACTGGAACAGAAAAGATTTTAACACCTATTGAGGAAATAAAATTAGAAGCTGACAAATTTCCAAAAGACGCTGAATATAGAAAAACATTAATGGCAAATGCGGGTTTAGACCCAAACGATTATTTTAAAATACGTTCAATCGTTGGTGGCGAAGAAATAAAAAAAATAATGAACTCATACAATGAAGTTCCTCAAGTGTATTCTGTTGGAAACAACGATTACAATATCAAAAACAACTTAATGAGAGCAAATTTACATATTCACACAACTGCCTCTGATGGTTTTTTAACAGTTCAAAACCTTCTTGATAGTGCCGCAGTTTATGCAGATGAAACAGCAAAAAAATACCCTTATGCAAAACAAGAGCCATTTACAATTGCAATAACAGACCATGATACAACCGAATCAGCAAAAAATGCTATCAAAATCATTGCTAACGACCCATTAAAATACAGAAATTTAAGAGTAATTTTAGGGATTGAAATGACAACCTATAATGATATTGCAACAGATATTGTAAACCAACCTACAAACACACATGTTTTAGCTTACGGTATTGACCCAAATGAAGAGGTTTTCAACAGTTTTATTAAAAATACAAAAAATCAAAAACAAGCCATTGAACAAAAAATGGTTGAAGAAGCAAATAAAACATACAAAAAAATCTACAACGCAGATAATTTCTTTAGTGTAGAAGAAGCACAAAAAAATTATGCACCTTTGAAAAAAGGTATTTTAGGAATTTACAACTATATGACAAAACACCTTGAAACAAAATCAATGGTAGAAAATGTTGTATTAAAAGACAAAAAAATCAAAAAAATATTAAGTGAAAAAAATCTTCCACAAAATACAGATGATTTTATGAACGGGTTAGAAGAATATTTCTATACTATTGACCACAATAACAAAGCAAGAAACTCTGAAAAAGCAATTGCTGAATATCTTGCAGCAAAAACAGAAAAACCAGTTGATGAATTAAATCAAATGATAAGCACTAGTGCTGAATCAACTAAATTTAAAACATTCAAAAATGAATTAAATAATAATTTAGAACAATTCAAAAGAACTTTTAAACCATCAAAATATAATTATTTACCTAAATTTGAAGATTTATACAACTCACTTGAAAAACAAGATGATGCAATAATCGGACTTGCACATCCGCTAGATACTGTTTCTAAAATTGAAGAACACAACGACAAATATAAATTTCTTTCTAATTTATATGAAGAATTTGTTCGTTTTACTAGAGAAAAAGCAAAATTTTCAGAAGTTTATTATCAAAGCTACACAGGTGCAACACAAGATTTTGATTTGTATAAATTCACAAATAGATTTTTAGATATACTAAGTGAAAAATACGAACTATTTAAAACTGGCAGTGCAGACACTCATAGATTAAACATTTTTAAACGTTTTTAAGATTTTTTCGTCTTTCTAAAAAGTTTAAATTCTGCATTTACACTAAAAAAGTGTTTAAAAATATCTGCATAATTATATGCTTTATAATTAACACTTACTAAAACATGGTCATTAAAAATATAAGTTAAATATGGCGCAAACCCCCAAGTAAAAGAACATTGACTTGAATCAAGAGAATATTGTTCTCCGACAAACCCTTGCAAACCATATTTTAAATGCAATTTTTTATTACTCCCTTTCAAATTCACATTTATAGTTGATACGTTATAAAACGAAGGAGAAAAATATCCTCCATAAATAACTCCATCTTTTTCTGCTAAATTTTTCAAATTATATTGGTACGCATAAGTAGTATTAATAAATTCAGCTACGATATTCTTTATAAATTTATTGTTACCGTTATCATATAATTCTTTTCCAATAATTGCCGAAAAAACAGATGCAAAATTCGTTTGCAAATTTTGACCTGTCAAAACTTTAAACGCATAATTTGTATGTATATAACATTTTTCAGGAATTGAATACAAACCTTCAATATACACCTGATTTTCAGCAACTCTTCCGACAAAAGTATTTTCTATATAATCTCCAACTGCAGAAACATAAGATTGCTCAAGATTAGTTCTAGAAAATCCTAATTTTATTGCGAATTTATCATTAAAATGATATAAAAGCCAATCATCTGTAACCAACATCTCTCCAATACCCCACTGAAAAAACTTTGCGCCGAATTTTATTTTATATTCAAGCTCTGGTATTGGACGTGATTGAATTTTCACCTGAATTTCGTTTACTAATGTTGTTTTATGGTCTTCTTTTGTTGAGTTATAAGAATTTATATTATATAAAAGTGCGACATTTGTATTTTTCGCTCCATATTCATTCACGTTTAGACAATATTTTTTATAATTCAAATCATAAGTTTCAGATAACTGCTGAACTAAAAAAGAATATTCCGTATTAATAGAAAAAGCACTTTCTGCCTTTATTTTATTTTCAATATCATCTTTTTTTTGAAATTTAACTTTTTTCAAACATTTTTTTGCATCATCATACATCTGCAAATCATAATATATTCTTGCTTTTAAAACATTTGTATTTTCATCATCCGGCAAATTATCAAGTTCACTTAACGCATGTAAATATTCTTTATTTTGAATATATGAATATATAGAATTAAATCTTGTTGGAGCTTCAGTTGATGAAAAATTTGACTCTTCTGCAAATACACTTGGAGAACATATTAAAAGCACTAAAAACACCAAGATTTTTCGCATTATTCCTCTTTTTTGACCTGTGTTTAAATCATTCTAAAAAAAAGAAATATTTAGAATAATATCTAATTGGCTATATTTTTTGTATATAAAGTTTAATTTGTTGTTAATAATAATTATTTATGCTATTTTACAAAAGGGATACAGATATTTTGGTTATCTTATGGGAAAAATTATTGAAAGAAAAGAAATAAGAAATATTGTAAAAGACTTGCAACAACAAGGTAAAACAGTTGTTACAACAAACGGTTGCTTTGATATTTTACACGTCGGACATGTTAGATATTTGCAAAAAACAAAAGAATTTGCAGATTATTCTATCGTACTTTTAAATTCTGACAAATCAGTAAAATCAATAAAAGGACCAACAAGACCAATAAATAATGAGCAAGATAGAGCAGAAATATTATGCGCATTATCTTGTGTTGATTTTGTTGTATTATTTGACGAAGATAGCCCAAGAAATCTGATTGACGAAATAAAAGCAGATGTTCATACAAAAGGCGCTGATTATACAATCGAAACACTTCCAGAAGCAGATGTTATTTTAAAAAACGGGGGAAGAGTAGAATTTATAGAATTTGTAGAAGGAAAATCAACAACAAATACTATTAAAAAAATGAAAGAAAATAATTAAAAAATATTTGAAATAAAACCTATTTGATATAAAATAAAATAAAATAAAATTTAGGAGAAAAAAATGGCAGAATATAGCATTGAAGAAATTACAAACATTGTTGGCGGATTATTAAACAAAGTTTCAGATGTAAAAATCACACAAATCGCACCACCACTATTAGCTGATGAAAACACATTGGCATTAGCACTTGGTGAAGACGAAATTGAAAATTTACAAAAAACAAAAGCAAAAGCAGCACTTGTTCCGCTAGGTGTTAATATCAAAGGCTTTACAACAATTGAAGTTGAAAGACCAAGACTTGCTATGATGAAACTTCTTCACTTATTCTACCAAGCTCCACGAACTCAAGATGGTATCCACCCATCAGCAGTTGTTGATGAAACAGCAAAAATCGGCAAAAATGTTTCTATTGGACCAAACGTAGTTGTTTCTCATGATGCTGAAATTGGTGATGGAACAAAAATTCTTGCAAATTCATACATTGGTGGAGATGCAAAAATTGGTAAAAATTGTTTCTTCCACGCAGGAGTAAATATCGGTGATAGAGTTCAAGTTGGAAATGATGTAATCTTGCACCACGGAGTTTCTTTAGGTGCTGATGGATTCAGTTTCGTAACCGAAAATCCTGATAATATCGAAAAAGCAAAACAAGATGGAGCAATTTTGGAAGAAGATAAAGACCATAAAATCTTTAAAATTCCTTCAATTGGATCTGTTGTTATTTCTGACAACGTAGAAATCGGTGCAAACTCAACTATTGACAGAGGAACTATTGAAAATACAGTTATCGGAAAAGACACTAAAATTGATGATTTGGTAATGATTGGACATAACTGTAAAATTGGACAAGGTTGTTTAATCGTATCACAAGTAGGTATTGCAGGAAGCTGCAAAATCGGTGATAGAGTAGTTATCGCAGGTCAAGCAGGTTTGGCTGACCACATCAATATCGGTAACGATTCAATTATCGCTGCAAAAGCCGGAGTTACAAAAAGTTTCTCTGAAAAATCTATTGTTGTTGGTGCGCCAGCTGTACCAAGAAAAGAATTTATACGTCAGTTGAAAACAATGAAAGATGCTGATGAATTAATTAAAAAATTCAAAAAATATGAACCAATGTTAGCAACATTTGAAAGCGAAAGTAAAGAAGAAGACTAGTGGGTACTATTTTAAAAGATATAGAAATATCAGGCAATAGCTTGATGAAAAATAGACAAAGTTGTGTAAAATTAATGCCATCAAAAGAAGGTGTTATAAGATTTTTTGTTGAAGATTCTCATACACCAATTACACTTGATGTAGATAATGTTTTATCAACAAACCATTGTGTTGTTTTAGGTCAAAAGAAAAATAGCATAATGCTTACAGAACATTTCACAGCAGCATGCGCAATACTTGGAATTGACTCACTTGACGTACATGTTACAAAACAAGAAATGCCGATTTTGGACGGAAGTTCAAAAAAATGGATAGAAGTTTTCAAAAATGCAGGTGTTGAAAGACCAAGAAAAGAACAATATACAGTTTCAGAACCAATTTATTACCTAAACGGAAAAACTCACATGGTAATAATTCCTGATAACGAATTGAACATTTCTTACGCAGTAAATTACAAACATCCAAATTTAAGCAACCGTTGGGTGTCATTAGACAAAAAAAATATTGAAGAAATTGCAGAAGCAAGAACTTTCGGATTTTTAAAAGATTTAAAAAAATATCAATTATTTGGTTATGCAAGAGGTGTAACATACGAAAACACTGTCGGACTTGATGGTGACGGATATACAACTCAATTAAGAAGTGAATACGAACCAATAAAACATAAAATTTTAGATTTGATAGGTGATTTATATTTATCAGGAATAAACCCACTAAATCTAAAAGCTCAAATCATTGTAAAAGAAGCAGGACATGCTGTTCATGTAAAAATGTCTAAATTATTAAAAGAAAAAGCTATAAGAATAAGCTAACTTTTAAAAGGAGAATCTAAAATGACCGAAGAAAATGAAATTCTTTCATTTGATACAACAGAAATTATGAAAATGATACCCCATAGATATCCATTTTTATTAGTTGATAAAATTACTGAATGTGTTCCAGGAAAATATTCTAAAGGATACAAAAATTTGACAATCAATGAAGAATTTTTTCAAGGACATTTTCCAAATAACCCTATTATGCCAGGAGTTTTGCAACTAGAAGCAATGGCTCAATGTTCAGCTCCAATTTTGTTATGTTTAGATCAATTTAAAGATAAATTGGCACTATTTGCTTCAATGGATAATGTTAGATTTAAAAACATTGTAAGACCTGGTGACAGACTAGATATGGAAATTGAACTTACAAAATTAAAAGGACCTATCGGCAAAAGTCACTGTTGCGGTTATGTAGATGGAAAACTTGTTGTAGAAGCTGATATGACAGTTTGCATGAAGTAAAAACTATGCACAAGAATTTAGAAGAATTAATAAAAACCGTAGAAATATTACGTTCAGAAAATGGTTGCCAATGGGACAGAGAACAAACCCATCAAACTCTTCGACCAAACATGATTGAAGAAGCTTACGAAGCAGTTGATGCCATTGACGACAACGACATGAAACATTTGAGAGAAGAACTTGGAGATGTTTTGCTTCAAGTAGTTTTACATTCCCAAATTGCAAAAGAAGAAAATGCCTTTGACATTGAAGATGTTGCAAAAGAATTGAACGAAAAACTTATACACAGACATCCTCATGTTTTTGGAAACGAAAAAGTTTCTTCAACAGATGAAATTTTAGAAAATTGGGAAAAACTTAAAAAAGAAGAAAAAACTCACAGAAAATCTCAAATGGACGGTATTTCAAAAGCTCAATCTGCTTTGATGTCAGCACAAAAAATTAGCAAAAGAGCAGTAAAAGTCGGTTTTGAATGGCCAGATGAAAAAACTCTTTATGAATGTATTTTCTCAGAATTTGATGAATTTAAAGAAGCATGCCAAGAAAAAAATTTAGAACACATGGAAGAAGAAATCGGAGATATTTTCTTTGCTGTCGTAAATCTTGCACGCTGGAATAAACTAGATGCCGAACAAGCTCTTTTAAAATCAAACAAAAAATTTATGAAACGTTTTAGAAAAATGGAAGAACTTGCAACAAAACCTCTTGAAAACTATTCTTTTGAAGAATTTGACGCTCTTTGGAAAGAAGCAAAACTAAAAGTGTAGTAGTTGCATGCTACGAATGTAACATTTCGTTTACATTTCTTTATTTTTGCGCATTATTATTATATAATAGTGTGTACAAGTGTTATTTTTACACTATTTATTAGGGAAATATATTAGACGAAGAGGTGTGTATTTATGATTACAAAAGTATCTATCGTAAAAGAGAACAATGCTTATGTACCACAAAAAGTACAGAGCAATAAAAATGTTACATTGCCGATTTTAAAACAAACTCCGACAGTAGCATATTCTCCACTCAACCTCCAAGCTAACTTTATGCCACTTGTTAAACCTGCTGTTATCTCTTTTGGTTCAGCATCAAATGATAATGAAGAAAAATTTTTAACAGTAACAGATTTTCAAAAACAAAATTTTGATGACCACATAAACCCTCATGCCATGACAATTAACAAATTGCCTGAAGCAGAAAAAATCAAAGGGGAATATTACAATAGTTTTTCTGACGATTTGGCTATTCTTATCGGTTCAGAAAAAGATGTTTTATTAAGCACTTCAAAAATAGGTGTTGAGCCAAAAATTTTGGCAAACAACTTCTCTGACAGAGTTGAAAAAAACAAATATCAAGGCATGGGTTTGTTCAACTTTGATACAGATGTAATTTATATCGACGATCCGCTAAAAGCTGCAAAAAATTACAATATGCAAAAAGTTGCAGAAGGCATGATTAGAAAAGGTTACATTGACGATAATGCCAAAAGATTTGATATAATTGATATTTTAGATGAACTAAATCAAGAAGCAACAGATAAAGAAATTAAAAAAGTAGTATTCATCAATTACTTTGAAGATGTTTTACCTGCTGCACAAAAAGATTTATCAGAACAATTGTATGATGGAAGAGTAAATCCGGGTAGTATTGGTGTTGATATGGCTCAATACATGAATTCTCGTTTCCCATCTTTGAACGTTGTAGGTATTGTTTCAGGAGAATTATTTGAACAAGACGATCAAAAGAAAATGATGATGATGCAAGGAAAAGACCCAGCACTTCCATATCGTGGATTCCCTCGTTTAGAATTAAAAGGATTAAATACTGCTCAAGCAAAAGAATTCTTCAAGAA
>JAKSUT010000180.1 GCA_024408705.1 bacterium
TTGGCTGCAAGAATTATGTCTATCGCAGATGTGTATGATGCTCTTGCTACAAAAAGAGTTTATAAAGATGCTTTCCCTGTTGAAAAATGTGTTCAAATTATCAAAGAGGGTAAAGGTACTCAATTTGACCCTGATTTGGTAGAAGTATTTGTTGCGTTGGCTGATGATTTTGCAAAGGTTCATGCTGAATTTGAATAGATTTAAAGAGGTCAAAACTTGTTATTTTCAGCATTTATCGTTTTTATAATTTGTATTTGTTCAGGTATTTTAACAGGACTTTTGGGCATTGGTGGCGGGTTGATTATCGTTCCAATGTTTATGACTGTTTTGCCTTTGTTTGGAGTGAATTGTTTTTCTACTCATCAAATAGTTGCGATAAGTACGACTTGCGTTTTTTTTAATAGTGCAACGACATCTTTTTTTAGGAGAAAAGAAGAGCATATCGAAAAAAGTCAGTTATTTTGGTTTTCTCTTTTTATCGTAGCAGGTACGGTTTTGGGTTCTTATGTTTCTTCGTTTGCGCCTGACAAATTGATTTTTTGGACATATATATTGGTTTGTCTTTTATCAATATATTTGTTGAATAAGGATATTTTTATTGATTTATCAAACTCTGTATTTAAATTTGTTTTGTACTTGATTTTTTCTTTTATCGGTGTGTTTAGTGCGATTATTGGAATTGGTGGGGCAGTGTTTTTTGCGACGACATTAAAATGTTTTATAAATAAGGATGCAAAAGCCTTGTTGCCGTCGATAACTTTTTTGGTTTTTGTTCACGCAACATTTGCCTTTTTGTCAAAATTAGCTTTGCACGAAGTCGTTCTACCTATTATTCCTATTGCAGTTGTGGCAAGCATAATTGGTTCAAAAATCGGTATCAGAATTTCTAAAAACATTTCTCCAAGAACAATAACTTTGCTAATGCAATTGTTTTTGATTTTGGGAATTGTCAGAGTGTGCTTTGAAGTGTTTTAATCATTTCAAAAATTGAGCTAGGACATCTGAAACACCCTCTGAATATGTTGGGTGAGCAAAGCAAACTGATGCAACTGCATCTTTGATTTTGATTTTGTTTTCCATAAGTATAGAAAACTGATGAAGAATTGCAGAAGCTTCTTTGCAAATGATATGTGCGCCTAAAATATATTCTTTGTTTTTGTCTGCGATAACTTTTATAAAACCTGTTGTATCTCCGTCTGCTCTTGCTTTTCCAAGAGATGACATAAGATAAGTTTTTGTTTCGTATTCAACATTATTTTTAGTCAAACTTTCTTCTGTTTCACCAACCCAAGCGATTTCAGGGTAGCCATAAATGACCGCAGGTGTTAAGAATTTGTTTGTTTGTTCGCCTTTATACCAGTTTTTTATAAGGTTTGTTGCTTGTTTGCTTGCATAGTGTGCAAGTTGGATTTCGCCTGCTGCATCTCCAACAAGTGTTTCACCCTCTGATAGTTCGTAAGAATTTGGAACTCTGCCTGTTGCAACTAGGATAATATCTGTTTCTATCTCTTTATCGTTTTGCAAAATCACTTTTTTACTATCAATTTTTTTGATTGAATTTGATGTATAGAAATTAATTTTTTCTGATTTGAACAATCTTTCAACGCGTTTTGAGATTTCCCCATCTGCGTTAGGGATAAGTTTTTCAGCTAATTCAACGACAGAAACATTTACCCCAAAACTTGCAAAAATTCTTGCCCATTCTGTTCCAATAGCACCTGAACCTACAATTGTGATGTTTGTTGGAAGTGTTGTTAAATTTAGTATATCGTCTGAATTTAAAATGAATTTGTGGTCAAATTCCAAACCTTTTATTTCTCTTGGTTTTGAGCCGATAGAAATTATTGCTTTTTCGGCTTCAAAATATTCATCTGCTGATGTTTTATAAACAAGAGTTTTTCTTTCTTCTGATAGTTTTTTGTCTTTTGTCGCTTCTTGCATAACGATTTTTACACCGTTAGATTTGATAAGAGTTTCAAGGCTTTTTCTAAGTTTTTCAATAACGGAATTTTTGCGTTCCATAACTTTTGAAAAATCAAGGGAGTAATTTTCAACATTTATTCCAAAATCTGCCATGTGGCTCAATGCTCTGTATTTTTCCGCAGAAGCGATAATTGTTTTTGTAGGTATGCAACCTTTGTTCAAACAAACACCGCCTAAATTTTCTTTTTCAAAAAGAACAACAGTTTTACCTGCTTTTGCTGCTTCAATTGCTGCTACATAGCCAGCCGGTCCTGAACCAATTACGGCTAAATCGTATTTTTCGATTTCCATTTGTACCCCTATCTTATATAAACTCTTGGTAATCTAACTTTTAATCTGCAAGTTAATTCATAATTAATTGTGTTTAGAATTTTTGCCCATTCATCAATTAGCAAATCTTCGCCTAAAAGTGTGATTACGTCACCCTCTTTTGCATCTATATCTGTGATATCAAACATCATTTGATCCATTGTGATGTTTCCAATTTGTTTGATTTTTGTTCCGTTTATTTTTCCATAAATCTTATTTGA
>JAKSUT010000181.1 GCA_024408705.1 bacterium
TTCACTCTGCGGATTTGGCTGATATTTTTCAAGAATTAAAACCTGAAGAAAGATTGTTGTGCTTTGAAAATATTGAAGAAGAAAAAGCCGCAGATATGATTGAATATTTATCTCCACAGTTGCAAGTAGAACTTTTAGGAGATGTCGATGAAGAATTGGCTTCACGTATCATTTCAAAATTGCCTCACGACTCTGCTGCCGACGTTTTGGGTGATATGGAAGAAGATGAATCTGAAACTTATTTGGATAGATTGCCTCATAAGTTTTCAGAAGAAGTCAGAGAACTTTTGACATATAACGAAGATACCGCAGGTGGTATTATGACCCCTGTTGTTATCACTGTTAATGATGAAATGACTGTGAAAGAGGTTTTGTCATCAATAAGAATACAAGCTCAAAGAGAAAATACAGAACTTTATTATATTTATGTCGTTGATAAACAAAGTCACTTATTAGGTGTTATTTCGTTGAGAAAACTTTTAGTTTCACCTATTGATGAAAAAGTTGAAGACATTATGATTACAGATATTGTAAGACTTAACGTTGATGATTTTCAAGACTATATCGCCGATGTATTTATGAAATATCAATATAATGCTCTACCTGTTGTTGATCATTACAACCGTTTGAAAGGTATGATTACTTGGGATGACGTTCAAGACATTGTTGAAGAAGAAACAACGGAAGAAATCTATACATCTTCAGGTATTTCAACTGACATTGTTGATGAAGATGAGATCTTGACTGGTAGTATAAGACAAGCAATCAGAGCAAGAACTCCTTGGCTATTTATTACTTTGATAGGTGAATTTATTGCTGTTCAAGTTGGTAATCATTATGAAGGAACTCTTCATGCAATTCCAATAATCGCAATTTTTATGCCATTATTAGCAGGTTTAGGCGGAAATATCGGAACTCAAAGTATAACACTTATGGTTCGTGGTCTTTCAACTGGTCAGGTAACTCTAAATTCAGCATTTAAACACATTATGCGTGAAGCTTTAATCGGTTTGGCGATTGGTGTGTTATTTGGTGTTTTGGTTGCAAGTGTTACTTGGAGCTGGCGTTCTAATTGGTATTTAGGCGTGGTTGTTGGTTTGTCAATGATGATTAATATGGCAATGGCAACTATTCTTGGTACTTTGGCTCCATTTGCATTGAAAAGTATGAAAATTGATCCTGCTGTTGCGTCAGGTCCTGTTATTGCAACAACAATTGATGTTATGGGCTTAACTGTTTATTTTGCTCTTGCAACATTTGCAATATCAAAAATTATGTAGTGAATTTTTAATAAATAAAAAAGGGGATAATAGGTTATGGTAGAAGTTAAACCGTTAAATGCAATCGTTTATAATCAAGAAAAAGTTGATATGAAAGATGTGATTGCTCCGCCTTATGATGTTATTTCAGATGATTATAGAGATGAATTATATGATAGAAGTCTTTATAATATTGTTCGTCTTATCCTTGCAAAAGGCTCAAAAGATTTAGCAGATAATGAAAATTGTTATAATGCTGCGCAAAAAGATTTTGAAAAATTTATGAATGACGGTGCAATGGTTAAGTTAGAAAAACCTTGTATTTTGTACTTGTTGCAAAAATATGAAAAGAACGGTAAAAAGATTACAAGAAAAGGGTTTATTGCACGAAATAGAATTGAAGATTTTTCTACAAAAAATATTTTGCCTCACGAATATACAATGGGTGGACCAAAAGAGGATAGATTAAACCTTGTAAAACATTGTAAGGCTTTCTTTTCTCAAATTTTTATGGTGTATTCTGACCCTAAAAAACAAATTGAACGTGCTATTGATTATAATCAAAAACCTTTTATTGATGTCGTTGATGATTTAGGTGTTCAAAATATTGTGTATAGAATTGAGGATGAAAAAACAATTGAATTAATTGAAAATGTGATGAAAGATAAAACTCTTTTGATTGCAGACGGACATCATAGATATGAAACTTCTATGAATTATAGAAATTTTGTTAATTCTTCAGATGAAAATCATCCGTCAAAATATGTTATGAGTTATTTTACAAATATGGAAGATGATTTGTTGATATTCCCTACTCATAGAATTATTACAAAACGTATTGAACCTTATGATTTGCTTGAAAAAGTAAAAAAATACTATGATGTAAAAGAATATATTTTTGATGGGAAAAATAAAGCAAAATTGAAAGCTAAATTTTTACAATCTATTGAAGATGAAAGTAAAAAACATATTTCAATGGGCTTGTATATGAAAAATGTTAATAAATTCTATTTGTTAACCTTGAGAGAAAATGTAGATAGTATATTGGATGAATATAATGTTCCAGAAGTGTTGAAAACATTAGATTTGATTGTGTTGCATAAAGTTTTGATTACAAAAGAATTTGGTTATACAGAACAAGAACAAATGGCACAAGATGGAATTTTGTATATAAAACAAGAGCAAGAAGCTTTTGATATGATAGATTTAGGAAAAGCAGAAGCATCTTTTATAATGAGTTATCCAAAAA
>JAKSUT010000182.1 GCA_024408705.1 bacterium
AGATACTTTACACTACTTACAGATATTCCTGAAACAAAAATCAGAGAATACGAAGAACAACTAAAAACAGGAAACGTAAACCCTCGTGATATCAAAATGGAACTAGCTTACACAATCACAGAAGAATACTGCGGAAAAGAAGGTGCAGAATTCGGCAAATCTGAATTTATCAACATCGTTTCAAACAAAGGTATTCCTCAAGATATTAAAGAAGTTAAAATCGAACAAGGAAAAGGTATTTTAGACCTACTTGTAGAACTTAATTTCGTAAAAAGTAAAGGTGAAGCAAAAAGACTTATTCAAGGTGGCGGTGTAAAACTTGACGGAGAAAAAATCACTGACCAAAACCTTACATTAAATATTGAAAAAGAAACAATATTACAATCAGGCAAAAGAAATTTTGCAAAATTGGTGAAATAATGATATACAACAACATTACAGAACTTATTGGAAAAACACCACTTGTAAAATTAAACGCATTAAATACAACAGAAGCAAATATTTTACTAAAACTTGAAATATTTAATCCCGCAAACTCTATAAAAGATAGGGCTGCTTTTTATATGCTAAATGAAGCAAAAAAAGAAGGAAAAATAAATTCTGAAACGATAATAATCGAACCAACAAGTGGAAACACAGGTATAGGACTTGCGATGTGTGCTTCTGTAATGAATTTAAGAACAATTATTGTAATGCCTGAAAATATGTCAGAAGAAAGAAAAAAAGCTATCGCAGGATACGGAGCAGAACTTGTTTTAACACCAAAAGAACTTGGAATGAAAGGTGCAGTAGAAAAAGCCGTTGAAATTTCCAAAGAAAACCCAAATTCTTTTATTCCGTCTCAGTTTTCAAACCCTGCAAACACACTTGCTCACATAGAAACAACTTCAAAAGAAATTTTTGAAGATACAAAAGGAAATGTAGATATTATAGTTGCAGGAATTGGAACTTCAGGCACTATAACAGGACTTGCAAAAGGTTTAAAAGCATTGAAAAAAGATGTAAAAGCAATTGGTGTTGAGCCAGAAGAAAGTCCTCTAATCACTAAAGGAACTGCAAATTTACACAAAATACAAGGTATCGGAGCAAACTTTATACCTGATTTATACGACAAAAATGTAATTGACGAAGTTATTACAGTAAAAGGTGATGATGCGATTTTAACAGCAAAAAAATTAGCTAAAAAAGAAGGTATTATGTGTGGAATATCTTCAGGTGCAAATGTTTTTGCAGCATTAGAACTTGCAAAAAAAGAAGAAAACAAAGGCAAAACAATTGTTGCAATAATTTGCGACATTGGAGAAAGATATTTATCCACTGAATTATTTGAATAAAAAAGGAACTATCATGTTAGAAAATGTATTTCAAACATTAAAAGAAGACATCGGTATAATATACAAAAAAGACCCTGCAGCAACAAACATTATAGAAATTTGTTTATGTTACCCTGGATTTCACGCAATTTTATTACATAGAATTGCTCACAAACTTTGGCTTATAAAACTTCCTGTTATCCCAAGATTAATATCAGCATTTTCAAGATTTTTAACAGGTATTGATATTCACCCAGGAGCAACTATTGGAAGAAGATTTTTTATCGATCACGGAATGGGTGTTGTAATTGGAGAAACAGCCGAAATTGGTGATGACGTTTTGTTATATCAAGGAGTAACACTTGGTGGTACAACATCTAACCACGGAAAAAGACACCCAACCTTAAAAAGAGGTGTTGTAGTCGGCGCAGGTGCAAAAATTTTGGGAAACATAACAATTGGAAACTATTCAAAAATAGGAGCTGGCTCTGTTGTAATAGACAATGTTCCAGACCACGCAACTGTTGTCGGTATTCCAGGAAAAATTGTTGTACAAAAAATATTTGACGAAGAAGCAGGATGCTTATTACACAACAGAATCCCTGACCCTGTATCTTGTGAATTAAACAGATTAAAATATGAAATTCAAGATTTAAAAGAAAAAATTTCTGAATAAATTTATACAATATCAACTAAACAAATGATGTAACTTTATCCTAATTTTATACAATTAATGTAGAAATTCGTACGGAAATTGGGATGAGTGATGACACAAGACTACGAAAATAATTCATATTCAAATATTAAAAGGCTCTCAGATAGTGAGCTTGAGTCTTTGTGGGCTGAATATTTAAAAGATAAAAGCAATAAGAAAAACAGAGATACTCTTATTGTTCAATATATTTATCTTACAAGATATGTAGTAGGTCGTGTAAAAGTTTCACTTCCTCCAACTTTTTCTATCGAAGATATTTCAAGTTATGGTGTAGAAGGTCTTATAGATGCAATTGAGAAATATTCTCCTGATAAAGGAGCACGTTTTGAAACATACGCATTAATGAGAATTAGAGGAAACATTATTGATAAAATTCGTTCTCAAGACTTTTTACCAAGAACTGTTAGAAGAAAAATAAAACAAGTTAAAGAA
>JAKSUT010000183.1 GCA_024408705.1 bacterium
TTTTTTTAAATTTGTTGTATGAATATATTGTGTTTTTAATATAAGGTTAAAAATCATGAGTATTAAGAGTGTGGATAATCAGTTAAGTGGTTCAAAAATGGTAGTTAAGTCTACTGCGGGTAAGACTTATGGAGCTATTTCCGGTGTCGCTCTTTTTGGTGTCGGTTCTTGCCAATATCTTGATAGTACTCATTATTCAAAATTATTAGATTCTTACAAAACTGCTTCTAAAGGTGTTCATCCGAAATATAGACTTTTGTCTGTTGCTGCTTTGACAGTTCTTCCTATGTTAGGTTTAGGTGCTATCGTAGATAGTATTTCAGATACAAACAATAAGTCAAAATTTAATAAAATTGCATAATTTAAAAGATTTATATTAGGTATATGTTAGTTTAAGAAAAAAGTACGAGGTAATTTATGACTATGTTCATCAAAGATGCAAGAGAATTTTCAGAAATCGTTGACGGAAAACTTGTTCACAAATCAAGACTTGTGATTAGTGAAAATGGTGTAGATACCGAAATTTTAATTGATAACGGAAAAGTAAGAGTTACTGAATCTGTTTAATTTTATTTTATAAATACTTATTGAAGTTTAAAACTTTTTAAGGTGTGCAAATGTTGCATCCATGGCTTTTTTCCCAAATTTCCCAAAGTCTATGGTGTACATTGTGCTGTTTCCAATTTGTGTAACTTCTTCAATATGTCCGATGCCAAGTTTTTCGTGAAATACTCTTTCCCCGACGTCAAAGAAGGATGTTGTTGTTTTCTGTTGTTTTTCTTGTTCTTCAGCTTTTCGTTTTTCTTCCTCTTGTCGTTTCTTTTCGTCCATTAATCTTTTGAACTTGTTATCTTTAAAGAATTCTTCTATTTTTTCTTTTTCTTTTTCGATATTTTTAGGTGATTTATTTATGAAAATTCTGCTATCTGTTCTTTGAGGTCTTGAGTAGCTTGAATTTGAATAAGAATTTCTGCTTGTGCTAAGTCCTTTTTTGCTTGGTGCAACGAAATTTGCTCCAAAACCTGTTGTTGGTTTAACGTATCCGTCACTATTTGCAGATGCAGATGGAGTTTTATTGTATTTAATTTTATCAATAGCGCTTTTGAATGTTGTTGTAGTTGAGAATTTTTCTTCAGATTCATTTCTATCAAGTAATTTGCTTGGAATTTCGTCTAAAAATCTGCTTGGATTGTAATATTTATAATCTCCCCACATTTGACGACGTTTTGCGCTGGTTAAATAAAGAGTATTTTCGGCTCTTGTTACACCTACATACATTAAACGACGTTCTTCTTCCATTTCGTAATTAGAATTTAGCGAACGTTGATGAGGGAAAATACCTTCTTCTAAGCCTGCTAAAAATACAACAGGGAATTCCAAGCCTTTTGCAGAGTGCAAAGTCATTAATGTTACGTTGTTTGAAACTGTTTCTAAACCGTCAATATCTGAAACCAAAGCTACTTGAGCAAGAAATTCTCCAAAAGCATTATCAAGGTCTTCTGGTTCAAATTCACCTGCTACGTTTACAAATTCTTGTAAGTTTTCAATTCTTGCATCTGATTCAGGAGTTCTATCGTTTTGAAGTTCTCTTAAATATCCGCTTTGTTCAATTACTGTTGTTATAAAATCTTTTAGATTGTAGTTTTTTTGAATAGTTATTAATTTTGAAATAAAATCTGCGAATTTTTTTAATTTTTCTTTTGTTTTTTCGTTGAAGCCATCAACTTCTTCAAGTATTCCAATAGCTTCAAATAGGCTTATGTCGTATGTGTCTGCTACTTCTTGTAATTTTTTTATTGTAGCTTCGCCGATAGAGCGTTTAGGAACATTTATTATTCTTTTTAAACTTTGAGAGTCATTGCTATTGTATATAAGTTTTAGGTAAGCAACAATATCTTTGATTTCTGCTCTATCATAGAATTTTAGCCCCCCATACATTTTGTAAGGTATAGAATGAGCGATAAATGCTTCTTCTATTGCACGTGATTGAGCGTTTGTTCTATATAAAATTGCGTATTGGTTGTAGTTTCCGCCGCATTTTCTATTGATTGTTGACGCGATATAGTTTGCTTCATCTGCTTCATCTTGTGCTTCAAAGTATGTTATTATATCGCCTGCGCCTTTTTGAGAATAAAGAGTTTTTTCAACACGTTCTTCATTATTTTCAATAATTGCGTTTGCTGCGTTTAAGATATTTTCTGTTGAACGGTAATTTTGTTCTAATTTAATTAATTTTGTGTTTTTAAAATCTCTTTGAAAATTAAGTATAATTCTAAAATCAGCACCACGCCAAGAGTAAATTGATTGGTCGACATCACCTACAACGCAAAGTGAACGTGCAATTTTTTCATCTGTTTCTTGTTGTTCAATGTTTTCTTGTCCATTTGTGTATAAGCATTTTACTAAATCGTATTGAGCTTGGTTTGTATCTTGAAACTCATCAACCATAAT
>JAKSUT010000184.1 GCA_024408705.1 bacterium
TATGTGAATAATTAACATGTCTGTTATAACTCAAACAAAAAACAATGTAAAGAATTGAGATAAAATAAATGACTACAATTTTAATCTATGCAGTAGCTTTTTCTAAATAAGATGCAGGACCTTCTAAAATTTGGTTTTTACCACCCAATTTTGCATCTTGCAAGCTCAAATCTGCTGCTTTTACTAATTGGTCTGATGTTGTGAATTTTGCAGTTGCATTTGCAGGGATAGTAACATAACCACCACTTACAGTAAATGCGTTTGTTTTTTCAACATGACTAGACCATTTTTCAATATCGTGCAATGTGTTTTTATAAGGTGTAACAAATTTATCTAATTGGATTTTCAACGGTTGTCCTGCGACATCTGTACTCAATGATATTTTTGAATCTGAAGAAACAAGTTTTTTGATTTCATTCAACAATGAAACATCTTGTGGCTCAAAATCTTTTTGATAATTATCTAAAAATTTTGATATATTTTCTTTTGCGACATTTTGATTTTTATTATTTTTTAATTCGTCAAATACACCATTTTGGATTAATTTCAACTGTTCACTTATAGGTTCTTTTTGCTCTGCCATTTTTGTTTTGAATGTTTCTAAATTTGATTGCAAAGCATCATCTTTTTTAATTCTTTCAGCAATTTCTGTAAGCATAGCAGAGAATTCATCTTTTGACTTACCAACTGAAGTCAATACTAATTCTTCACCACCAAATCTATATGCTTTTTCGCCATTTTTTTCAGCAACTTCAATAATTTGTTTTGAAATTTCTTTCAAGAACAAATCACCTTTATCGTGTCCTAAGACTTCATTGATACTTTTGAAATTATCCATATCTAAAATTGCAACTGAAAAAGGTTTTCCTGCTGCTTTAGCTTCTGAATATTGAGCAATAACTTGATTTTCTAATGATGCTTTATTATATAATTTTGTCATTCCATCTTTTATTGCTTGTTCTTTCAAAGTTGAAATATTTTCACTGATTGTTTTACCTGTACCATCAATTCCAACTTCTTTTAAAGCATTTTTTACGATTTTATCAATATTAGCTTTGTTTTTTAGTAATGCAATTGTACTTGCGCCGGCAATACCACAACCAATTAAAGCAATCGCAGAAGAATTACCTTTGCCTTTTTCTTCTTTATAAGGCTTGTTTGTTACCATTGGCTGAGTTGTATAAACTGGTTTTGCAACTGGATAATTTAGATTTTGAGCTGCTGAAAAATTAACACCACCGACTGAATTTATCATTTTACTAAATTCCTACAATTACACACAATTATATAAAATATTTAAAACCAAAATATTTTACTTAAAAAAGGCATTTATGTAGAAATATTAACAAAAAATTTAAAAAATTCTTTCGCCGGTTTTTGCATCAAAGAAATATAGATTACTTGGGTCAATTCTTAAAATTATACTGTCATCTACTTCAAAATCAGGAGAAAGTTTTGCACAACATTTTTGTCCACCAAAAGAAAAATATACAATCTTTTCAGAGCCTAACATTTCAACCATATCAACAGAAACGGCTAATTTAATTTCACCTTCTGGACAAGTCATTTTTTCTGGTCTTATACCAACCACAACATTATGCCTTTTATCCATACGAAGTTTTTGTTCCGCAGATAAAGGCAATTTTATTCCTTGAAAATCTAAATAATTTTCATAAATATCGGCAGTCAAAAAATTCATTTGAGGAGACCCAACAAAGCCTGCCACAAAAGTATTTGCAGGATTTTTATAAATATTATTTGGCGTATCTACTTGTTGAATTACACCTTTATCTAAAACAACAATTCTATCACCCATTGTCATTGCTTCTGTTTGATCGTGAGTAACATAGATGAATGTTGTTTGTAATTTTTCATGCAATTTTTTTATTTCAGTACGCATTTGAACACGCAATTTCGCATCCAAATTTGACAAAGGCTCATCCATCAAAAATACTTTGGGTTCTCTAACAATTGCTCTACCTAAAGCAACTCTTTGTCTTTGTCCACCTGAAAGTTGTCTTGGTTTTCTATCCAATAAATCTTTTAAATCTAAAAGTTCTGCAACTTCTTCAACTTTTTGATTAATAATTTTTTGTTTAACTTTGCGCATTTTCAAACCGAATGCAATATTTTCTCTCACTGACATGTGAGGATACAAAGCATAACTTTGAAAAACAAATGCAATATCTCTATCTTTTGGCGAAACATTATTAACTTTTTTTCCGCCTATATAAATTTCACCAGAAGAAATATTTTCTAACCCTGCAATCATTCTCAAAATTGTTGATTTACCGCAACCTGAAGCTCCAACCAAAACCAAAAATTCTTTATCCTTGATTTCAAGATTAACTCCTTTGATTACAGAGTTTCCTTCATAATTCTTTTTTACATTTTTTAAGATTACATCTGCCATAAAATACGCCTACATAAATTTACCAAC
>JAKSUT010000185.1 GCA_024408705.1 bacterium
AGGCTGCTTGAACAGAAATTATAACTTTATCTTTTAAACAACTTAATTCCATACACATTATTATAGTTGAATTATTCTTAATTGTAAATTACAAATAAATTAAATTTATATTTCATGCTATAATCTGCATAAGGAGAATATCATGTCAGAAATAAATACAGAATATTTGCAAAAATGTATTGATACATTGACAAAATCTTATCAAATGATTAAACAGACTAAAGAAAACACTATTGATTATGAAATGTATCGAAATTCTTTAGTTAAAGGATTCGAAATGACATTAGAGCAAAGTGGAAAACTTTTGAAAAAGAAAATCACTCCCTATCTTGCTTCAAAAAAAATCGCCGATACTCTATCTTTCAAAGATGTTTTTAGACACGCACATAAATATTCTCTTATTGACGAAAAAACAACAGAAAACTGGTTAAAATATAGAGATAACAGAAACAATACAGCTCACGACTACGGTCAAGCTTTTGCAGAAGAAACATTATCTTTAATAACAGATTTTTTGAAAGATGCAAAAAATTTAAAACAGGTTATAGAAAATGATTAATATCAAGCAAGAACATATTAATATTCTCTATGAAATTTTTAACAACTATTGTCCAAAGGCTGAAATTTGGGCATACGGAAGCCGCGTGAACGGGGACTCTCATTCAGGAAGTGATTTTGATTTAACTATAAAAAGTTTTAATTCTGATAACAAGCACTTATCTGAATTAAAAAAACACATAGAAGAAAGCGATATACCGTTTCTTGTTGATATAACAGTTTTTGAAAATTTACCTAAATCTTTTCAAAATGAAATCACAAAAAAATATATCAAAATTTTCCCACAAAACAAAGCAAAATAAATATAAATAAAAACAGGAGAAATAATGCAATATTTTACAGGTTCATACATTGTATCTATCATAGGTTTTATTTTAGCTTATTTTTGGGGTGAACACGTACAAAGCGGAAGCGGTTTTGCATGCGTATTTATTGCATTTGTATTATCGATATTAGAAGTAAGTCTATCTTTTGATAACGCCGTTGTAAACGCTTTCAAACTAGAAAAAATGAGCCAAAAATGGAGAGGTAGATTTTTAACTTGGGGTATTCTTATTGCTGTTTTTGGAATGAGATTTTTATTCCCTGTGCTTGTAGTTTCTGCTTTTTCTCATATCAATATGATTGAAGTAACAAAAATCGCACTAACAGATTCAATGAAATACGCACATTATCTACAACTTACACACGCTCCAATAGTCACTTTTGGCGGAGCATTTTTAATGATGCTATTCCTAAACTATTTTCTTAACACAAAAAAAGAAACTCACTGGATAAAATTTATAGAAAAAAAACTTATACACATCGGAAACATAAAAGGTTTAGAAACCATAATCACAATAACTGCAATATTAATAACACAACATTTTATTCCGCAAACACAAAAATTATATGTTGTAATATCTGGACTTATCGGTATAATAATCTATCTTTTAATAGAAGGTGTTTCTCATTGGCTTGAACAACACGAACAAGAACGAATGAAAAAACTTGCAACAACTGCAAGAGATACTGGGCTAATCGGATTTTTATATCTTGAATTGATTGATGCTTCTTTCTCTCTAGATGGAGTTTTAGGAGCATTTGCACTAAGCAAAGATATTATCATTATCACAATTGGACTTGCAATAGGTGCAATGTTCGTTCGTTCATTAACAATTATGCTTGTTGAAAAGAAAACATTACAAGAATTTATTTACCTTGAACAAGGCGCTCATTGGGCTATCGGAGCACTTTCTGTAATTATGTTTATTTCAACATTCAAAGAAGTTCCTGAAGTCATCACAGGCTTAATCGGATTATTCTTTATTATTTCTTCTCTAATATCTTCAATAATGCATAACAAAAAAGCTAATGCCTAAAATTATTTTGCAGAAACACAAGCTGTAATTGCATCTATAAGTTTTTTCACTTTAACTATTTTTATTCCTTTAACATTTATATCACCATTTGTGTCAGGAATAATAACCTTTTTAAACCCTAATTTTTGAGCTTCAATTATTCTTTTTTCAACATTATTAACGGCTCTGATTTCACCAGACAAACCTATTTCACCAATAATAACAGTTTTCAAATCCACTACAACATCTCTTGCACAAGTTGCGACAGCCAATGCTATACCCAAATCAGCAGCAGGCTCGGAAACTTCAATTCCACCGATAACATTTACGTAAACATCTTGTTTTGACAAATTCAAACCAACTCTTTTTTCTAAAACTGCAAGAATTTGCAAAACTCTGCTTAAATCAACACCATTTGTAACTCTTCTTGGAGAAGGATATGGAGTTGTACCTACAAGAGCTTGAATTTCTAACAACAAAGGTCTTGTACCTTCATTTGTGGCAATAATAACACTT
>JAKSUT010000186.1 GCA_024408705.1 bacterium
CGGAGTAGATGTTGTTTCTTGTTCATTTAAAAATATTTCACTTGGATTTTTAACTTCCTGTAACCCTTTTGATTGCATATCAAAAATACCAACTTCTGAAGTATTACCAAATCTATTTTTTACTGCACGTAAAAGTCTATATGATTTATACTTATCACCTTCAAAATAAATAACAGTATCAACCATGTGTTCCAAAACTTTTGGACCTGCGATATTTCCTTCTTTTGTAACATGACCAATAATAATCATCGTTACATTATTATTTTTCGCATATTGCATTAAAAAATTACAACATTCTCTAATTTGGGAAACACTACCAGAAGAACTTGTTACAGCAGAAGAATAAATGGCTTGAATACTATCTATAACAACAAAATCAGGTTTTAATTCATCAATTTGCGCTTTTATGTTTTCTAAATTTGTTTGAGAATAAATATATAAATTTTCTGAACTTACAGAAAGTCTTTCTGCTCTAAGTTTTATTTGATTAGAAGATTCTTCAGCAGAAACATACAAAACTTTTTTGTCTTGTTCGCATAACAAACCACTTGTTTGCAAAGTCAAAGTAGATTTTCCTATCCCTGGATCACCGGCAAGCAAGACAATAGAACCTTGCACCAAACCACCACCAAGCACTCTATCAAATTCTGAAATTTTTGTACTTGTTCTTATTTCATCTGTTAATTCAATATCTTTCAATTTTGTCGCTTGTTTAATATTCAAAACATCGCCGACTAACTTATTTTGCAAAAACTCAGAATGTTGTACTTCTTCAACCAAACTTCCCCAACTGCCGCATTCAGGACACTTACCCAAGTATCCGGCAGTTTCATACCCACATTCTTGACATACCCATTTTGTTTTTACTTTTGCCATAAAAAAAGTATAAAACATCTATAAATAAAATACAATTAATAATGTCTTATCGTAGTTACATTTGGTGACGAAATAAATATATTTGACGGAATTATGATAATCGGAGGCTCACCATCAATTCTTGGAATTTCTGCTTTTATAATCAAAGTTTTATGAAAAAACTGTAATTGCGTACTTACACCTTTTTCATACGGACTTCTACAATCTACCCACAAAGTAACCATTGGTTCTGTACCTTTTTCTGTATTTACTGCGCCACCTTCAAACTGATACAAAGCAAAAGGTTCTTGACCATCTGTTGTCTTTTTTATATATTTTAAATCTCCTGCTAAAGTAATCATTTTATCTTTTTTTTGCAATAATTCTAATGACTTACTTGCAGCTGAACACTCTTGACCCATCACATAATTATTTTGCTCAATCAATGCTATATTTGCATTTATTTCTTGATTCAAATTATAAACTGCATTCACATCTTGCCAATACAGGGCAACTTCTAATATAACCAACGTTACTATCAATAACACTGGAAATATAAAAACAAATTCTATCAAATTTTGTGCTTTTAAACGTTTAAAAACTTGCATAACTTCTCAATCATCAATCTAACACCTTTTGAAAGTGTTAAATTATTTTCCGGATAATATTTTTTATAATTCCTTATTATATTTTTTGGTAATTCACGACCTGCTTGTAAGGTATTTGCAATAAATTCTAAATATTCATCCTGTTCTTTTCTATATTCAATATCTCTTTTTCGCAAATCTTCATCAGCTTCCCTATGCACCAAAGCATGATAAGCGGCTTTTATAGATTCATCACTTGAATCGACAGGAATAGATTTTATCGCCTCTCTAACAAGCAAAGACTCGGCTAATACTAAATATATCAGCCGAGAAACTTCTTTTTTTTCTTGATTTTTATTAAACATAAGAATTATACACTTGCACAATCAAATTCTTTTTCAACAAATCTAATCATATCAACAAAATTACCGTTGAAATATTGATTAGCAACTGTTCTTACAGCAGATAAAGAAGCTTCTTCTCTATCTATAACGCTTCTGTAAAAGAATTTTTTACCATTTTTGTAACGAACTAAAACATCTTTTGAAACTAATCTGTCCATAACAGTTTTGATTGTTGTGTAAGCTCTTTCAATTGAGCTACTTTGTAAATCACTAACTACATCTGAAATAGAAATATCTCTGTCTTCGTTTTCAGATTGAAGTTTCCAAATTGTATTCATAATTTCAATTTCAAGTAAACCAAAAATCATATTTATTTATACTCCATCCTAATTTAATATACTCTACTAAGAACATAGTAATATGAAAGTTTTTAAATTTCAAGAAAAACTTTTTAGAATATAGCGTTCCAGACGCTTTTGTAACATAACTTTACAAAAAGTATATAAAAAGTCAATATTTTTTTCAAAACATACTTTAACCATATGTAAGACGTATCTGTTAATGGAAAGAGGATGCTTCTGTGTCAAATACAGCTGTTTTTGCTGATTTGAAAT
>JAKSUT010000187.1 GCA_024408705.1 bacterium
ATTCAATGGCTGAATTGTTGAAAAAATCAGAACATGATTTGTTAAACATTAAAAATTTCGGTAAAAAATCATCTGATGAAGTTATCGAAAGATTACACGACTTCGGTTTGGATTTAGCTCCAAATCCAGAAGGCGTTGATATGGAAGAACTAAGATAATAGATAAGGATAAATAAAAATGAGACATCAGTGTAACAAACACAGATTAAGTAAGCCAAAAGATCAAAGAGAAGCTATTTTGCGTTCTTTAGCTACTGAATTGTTTATGCACGGCGAAATCAAAACAACTATGTCACGTGCAAAAGCATTACAACCTTATGCAGAAGGTATCATTTCTTTAGCTAAAAAAGGCGATTTGAATTCTCGTCGTGAAGCTTTGAAATATATTTACGATAAAGAAACAGGTAAATATATGGATGTAGCTACCAACGAAGTTTTTGAAGAAAAACAAGAAGGTAAAAAGCTTACTGAAGAAACTGTTTTAAGAAAATTATTCGCTCAAATCGGTAAAAAATACGAAACAAGAAATGGCGGATATACAAAAATCTTCAGACTAACTCCACGTCGTGGTGATGCTGTTGATATGGCATTAATCCAGTTGGTTTAATAAATGTCTGAAATTTGGCAACCTGACGGAATAAAAAGAAGATATAAGTTAGTAATTTCGTATATTGGAAATGATTTTTCAGGAAGCCAAATACAAGCCGTGAGTGAAACAACGAATGGCTTGGAGCCAAGGACAGTACAGTCCGAACTTGAAAAAGTTTTTTGTACATTGACAAACAGAAAAATAAAAACTATTTTCTCAGGCAGAACAGATGCAGGGGTTCATTCAAAAGGACAGGTTGTGCATTTTGATATTTTGGGTGAACTTGACGTGAGAAGATTTGAAAATGCACTTAACGGAAATTTGCCAAACGATATTAGCGTTAGCAAATTAGAGTTAACCGATAAAACTTTTCACGCACAAAAATCAGCACTAGCGCGATTTTATCGATATAAAATCACAAACAGACCTCAACGTAATGTCTGGGACGGACATTCACTTCTTGTCAGGAAACCTCTTGACGTGGAGCGGATGAATAAATGTTTGGAATTTTTGATTGGTGAACATGATTTTTCAGCTTTCAAAAGTTCCCAAACAAACAATCCGGCAAAAATTTGTAATATGTATAAAGCTCATTGTGTTGCTTCAAATGACTTTATATATTTCGATTTTGTTGCCGACAGGTTCTTGTATAATATGATAAGAACCATAATTGGAACTATCTTGTGGATTGAAAATAACAACTTTGACCCAACGAAGATGTTAGAAATACTCAATTCAAAAGATAGGACAAAAGCAGGCGCCACAATTAGCCCTGACGGGTTGGTGCTTATGAAAGTAATATACACAAACAATGATAAATTGGAGGCTATAAATGAAAACATATTCAGCTAAGCCATTAGAAGTTGAAAGAAAGTGGTATTTGATTGATGCTGACGGTCAAATTTTAGGTCGTTTAGCTACAACAATTGCTGACATTCTTCGTGGCAAAAACAAGCCTGAATTTACTCCAAACGTTGATACAGGCGACTTCGTTGTTGTTATCAATGCGGATAAAATTCAAGTTACAGGTAAAAAAGAAACTGATAAAATATATTACCACCACACAGGTTTCCCGGGTGGTTTGAAATCAGTAAGTTTCAAAGATTTAATGGAAAAAGACCCAACAAAAGCTTTAGAAAAAGCAGTTAAGGGCATGCTTCCTCACAATACTTTGGGACGTCAACAATTCAACAAATTAAATGTTTACGCAGGCGCTGAGCACCCACATGCAGCTCAAAAACCTATCGTTTACGGTAAGGAGGCTAAATAATGGCAGAAGAAATTATTGCAACCGGTAGAAGAAAATGCGCTATTGCGGTTGTTAAACTTGTAAAAGGTAAAGGCAGAGTTTTCGTAAACGGTAAAACTTTAGCTAATTATATTGGTAATCAACCATCTTTGGAAATGAATATCTTTAGACCTTTAGTTTTAACAGAAAACCAAGAAAAATATGATGTTAAAGCAAAAGTTATCGGCGGCGGTATCTCAGCTCAAGCTGATGCTATCAGACACGGTATTTCAAGAGCTTTGTTAAAATCTAACGAAGAATACAAAGCAGTATTGAAAGCAGAAGGTCTATTGACACGTGATGCACGTATCAAAGAACGTAAAAAATATGGTAGAAAACGTGCAAGAAAACGTTTCCAATTCTCAAAAAGATAATTTTATTATCATATATTTTGCAAAAAGAGCTTCGATTTTTCGAGGCTCTTTTTTTAATTTAATTTTTTTGTTTTGAGAAACTTTTTTAAAAAAATTTTATATTGATTTGTTCATTTTCT
>JAKSUT010000188.1 GCA_024408705.1 bacterium
CCTTTTGCTCTGTCAAAGTTGTCTAATACTTCAATAAGTTTTTTCATTGCATCTTCTGCACCATAAGAGATAAGAGATTCTCTTTCTTGTGCTTGACGTTTACGGAAGTTATCAAAGTCTGCAGCAAGTCTTACATATTGATTGTTCAAATTTTCATAATCTTTTTGAAGTTTTGCTTCTGCACTTTCTTCTTCTTCGTTTGTTATTTCTTCTGAAACTTCTTCTTGTGGTTGTTGTTTTTCTTCATCAACAATCACTTCTGCTTCTGGGTTTACTTCTGTATTCATTTCTTCTTCGTCTCCATTTTTGAACGGGTTTGTAGATGGTATTTCTTTGTCTTTATAATTCATTTTTTAATCTCCTTAGTATAATTATATTTGTAAAATATTAATATGTAAGTTAAATTTATTTTTTTTTAATATTTCGGTAAATTTATTAATTATTATAATATAGATAACTCTTTATTATATTGGCTTTTAGGATATATATTTATATTTGTTTTCAAATTATTAATTTTTCCTTAACTTTTTTAATTTTTTGAAAATTTTATTGTATAAATCATGTAGAGATACGAGTGGTTAATTTAAAAAGGAGGATATATTATGACAATTAAACCATTAGGCGATAGAATCGTTATTAAAGTTATTGAAGATAATGAACAAACTTCAGGTGGTATTTTTATTCCTGATAACGCAAAAGAAAAACCTCAAAAAGGTGAAGTAATTGCAGTAGGTCTTGGAAAAACTCTTGAAAACGGAGATAGAGAACCATTAGACGTTAAAGTTGGTGATGTTATTTTATATGCTAAATATTCTGGAACAGATGTAAAAATCGACGGTACAGTTTATAAAATTTTATCAGTAAAAGATGCTTTGGCAGTTATCGAAGCATAGTTGTATAAGGAGAAATTATAATGGCTAAAAAAATTATATTTGAAGAAGACGCTAGAAAAAGCCTTTTGGCAGGTATCGATGCAGTTGCAAACGCTGTAAAAGTTACTCTTGGACCAAAAGGACGTAACGTAATTTTGCAAAAGAAATTTGGTGCACCTCAAATCGTTAATGATGGTGTTACTATTGCAAAAGAAATCGAACTTAAAGATGGTTTAGAAAATGCAGGTGCTCAATTGTTAAAAGAAGTTTCTTCTAAAACAAATGATGTTGCTGGTGATGGTACTACAACTGCTTCTGTTTTGGCTCAAGCTATCGTAAGAGAAGGTTTGAAAAACTTAACTGCTGGTGCAAATCCTATTTCTATTAAAAGAGGTATTGATAAAGCAGTTAATATTTCAGTTGAAAAAATTAAATCAATGTCAAAACCTGTAAATACTCAAGAAGGTACTGCACAAGTTGCTACAATTTCTGCTGGTAACAATTCTGAAATCGGTGAATTGATTGCAGAAGCTATGCAAAAAGTTGGACACGATGGTGTTATCACTGTTGAAGAAAGCAAATCTTTCGGTACAAACTTGAAAGTTGTAGAAGGTATGCAATTTGATAAAGGTTATATTTCACCATATTTCGTTACTGATGCTGAAAGAATGGAAGCTGTTTTAGAAGATGCTTATGTTCTTTGTGTAAACAAAAAAATTAACTTAATCGCTGATTTAGTTCCTGTATTGGAACAAGTTGCTCGTGACGGTAAATCATTATTGATTATCGCTGAAGATGTTGAAGGTGAAGCATTAGCTACATTAGTTGTTAATACAATGAGAAAAGTTTTAAGAGCAGTTGCTGTTAAAGCTCCAGGTTTTGGTGACAGAAGAAAAGAAATGCTTGAAGATATCGCTATTTTAACAGGTGGCGAAATGTTCACAGAAGAACTTGGTATTAAATTAGAAAACGTAACAACTCAAATGATGGGTAAAGCAAAACGTGTTACAGTTACAAAAGATGAAACAACAATCGTAACTGGTGATGATACAAAAGCTGCAGTTGCAGAAAGAGTTTCTTTATTAAGAAAACAAATCGAAGCATCTGATTCAGCTTATGATAAAGAAAAATTACAAGAAAGAGTAGCAAAACTTTCTGGTGGTGTTGCAGTTATTGAAGTTGGTGCTGCAACTGAAATCGAATTGAAAGAAAGAAAACTTCGTATTGAAGATGCTCTAAACGCTACAAGAGCTGCAAACGAAGAAGGTATCGTTCCAGGTGGTGGAGTTACTTTGGTGAGAGTTCAACAAGAACTTGAAGAAAGACTAGGCAAAGAAACTTTTGAATCTGATGACGAAAAATTAGGTTATAAAATTCTAACAGCAGCTTTGGATATTCCTCTAAAAGCTATTGCTAGAAACGCTGGTGCAAAATCAGATGTTGTAATCGACAAAGTAAAAGAAGAAAAAGGTTCTT
>JAKSUT010000189.1 GCA_024408705.1 bacterium
TATTCTCAACAGCAGAAAACAACCAAACAGCCGTTGATATTCAAGTTCTTCAAGGTGAAAGACCAATGGCTAAAGATAACAAATCTTTAGGTATGTTCAGATTAGATGGTATTGCTCCTGCAATGCGTGGTATTCCTCAAATCGAAGTTACTTTTGATATCGACGCAAACGGTATCGTTAATGTTTCAGCTAAAGATAAAGCAACAAACAAAGAACAAAAAATTACAATCACAAATGGTTCTAACTTATCTGAAGAAGATATCGAAAAAATGGTTAAAGAAGCTGAACTTAACGCAGCAGCTGATAAAACTAAAAAAGAAGAAGCTGAAACAAGAAATAATGCAAACAGCTTAATTACTTCAGCAGAAAGAATTACAAAAGATTTTGAAGGTAAAATCGATGCTGCTGATCAAACTAAATTAAACGAACAAAAAGATGCTTTGCAAAAAGCTTTAGATGAAAATAAAGCAGTTGAAGAAATCAAAAAACTTTCTGATGAACTTCAACAAACAATGTTCAGCATTTCTCAAAAAGCATACGAAGCTGTTTCTAAAGAAGGTGAAGCAAATAGTGCAAATACAGAAAACACAACTTCTGACAACACAACAAATGCTTCATCTTCTGATGATGACATCATTGATGCAGAATATACAAAAGAAAGCTAGTTGAAAAATTAGCAAAAAGATAAATTAAAAAAGGCGATTTCAGAAATTCTGAAATCGCCTTTTTTTTTATTATGTTTTATTGCTCTGTAACGACTTTTTTAAGTCCTTTTGGCTTATCAATGTTACGTTTTAATCTTTCTGCGATTTTTAGAGCTAATACTTGAATGATTATCAAGTTTGAAAACATTTTTAAATATTTGCTATCGGTTTCAAGGTCGATATTGAAACTTGTTATTACTCTATCGTTTGATTTACCGATGATGCAAATAGGTGGTTTGTAATCACGTTTGATTTTTTCCATATTCTTGATTGTAGAATATGCAAGTTCTTCAGATGAAACATAAACTAAAACAGTTTTTCTATTGTTCAAAACTGCAACGTGTCCGTGCATAAATTCACCTAGAATATGTGACATAACATTTAAGTATGATGTTTCTTTAATTTTCAAGCAAGCTTCTTTTGCTAGTGCATAAGAAACGCCGTCTGCTGCTATAATTATGTTTCTGTATTTTGATAAAAATTTTGCAAAAGATTTGATTTTATCTTCAAGTGCTAATGTTTGTTCAACAATATCAGGTAATTTATAGATGTCTTCAAATTGTTTTGTAACATCTAAATTCTTTTCTTGTGCAAATTTCAAGGCCAATATGTATAAGCATAACATTTGAGCTGTTAGAGCTTTTGTTGATGCGATACTTTTTTCTTCTCCTGCCATACAATTTATTTTGTATTCGGCAGAATTCCAAGCTGTTGAATTTTCTTTGTTAGTGATACACATTGTGTGCATATTTAATTCTTTTGCTTTGTTTAACGCACTTAAAGTATCTGTTGTTTCTCCTGATTGAGTAATAAAAATGTATAGAATATTTTTATTATGAGGAACAATTTTCTTTAGCAAAAATTCGCTTGAATAAATCGCTCTGGCTTCAATTTCTGCAACTTCTCCAAATACATCTGCTGCAAATCTTGCGCAGTGATAAGAAGAACCACTTGCGACAAGTACAATATTTTCAACAGTTTTAGGTGCGTTTATTGAAACTTCATTATTTCCTGAAATATATTCTTTTAGAATGCTTTTTAGAATTTCTGGTTGTTCTTTGATTTCGCATTCCATACTAGATTTTTTCTTGATTAAATTAGACATAATGCTCTCTTTCAATTATTTTATCTATGCGATTCAGCCATAGTGTCTTCCTTTTATCTTTTACGACTAAAAATTCTCTAAAGTTTAATGTTTTAGGATAATATGAAGAAACATTAACCAAGTAATTTTCTTACAAGTTCGTTTACAGATTTTGGATTTGCTCTTCCTTTTGTTTCTTTCATAACTTGTCCAACAAAGAATCCTAAAAGTTGAACTTTTCCGCCTTTGTAAGATTCTACTTCTTTTGGATTTGCGTCAATAACTTTTTTAACTATTTCTTCAATAGCACCTTCATCTGAAATTTGACTTAAACCTTTTTTATCAACGATAACAGATGCTTTTGTTCCTTCTTGCAACATTTCTGTGATGATTTGTTTACCAATGTTGTTAGAAATAGTGCCTTTTTCAATTAATGAAATTAATTCTGCTAAGTTTTCAGGAGTAAGTTTTGATTCGTTAATTGAAATTTTTTGTTCTTTTAAATATGCTGCAATTTCGCCAGTAAGGA
>JAKSUT010000019.1 GCA_024408705.1 bacterium
TTGATTCAGGTAAATTCAATGAATTAAAAGAATTATTAAAAGAAATCATTGAAAATGGACACAGAATTTTGTTATTCAGCCAATTTGTAGATATGCTTGATATCATCAAAGATTGGTTAAAACGTGAAGATATACCGTTTGAATATTTGACAGGTAAAACAAAAGACAGACAAGCTGCTGTTGAAAACTTTAATTCGAATCCAAGTATTCCAATTTTCTTAATCAGTTTAAAAGCTGGTGGTACAGGTTTGAACTTAACAGGTGCTGATTATGTAATTCACTATGATCCGTGGTGGAACCCTGCAGTTGAAGACCAAGCAACAGACAGAGCTTATCGTATTGGTCAAAAGAAAAAAGTATTTGTATATAGACTTATCACAAAAGGTACTGTTGAAGAAAAAATTCAAAAACTTAAAACTGCAAAAAGAGACCTTGTTGATAGCGTAATTTCTGTTGATAGAAATATCACAAAATCATTAACTATGGATGATGTAAGAGAAATTTTCTCAGTTGATTAATTCATGATAAAATCAAGATATGGAAAATACTAAAAATATCGGTCCTCCAAAAGGTTTGTATCTACTATTTTTCGTAGAAATGTGGGAAAGATTTGCATTCTACGGAATGAGAGCATTAATAATCTTGTATATGATTCAGCATCTAATGTATTCGACTGCAAAAGCAGGGAATATTTATGGACTTTATACAGGTTTAGTTTATTTGACACCTTTGATTGGTGGCTATTTAGCAGATAGATTTTTAGGGCAAAGAAAATGTATTACACTAGGCGCAATTTGTATGTGCGCTGGTTTATTTATGCTTGCATCTGGTATTAATAGCATTTTTCTATTGGCATTGTTTTTGATGATTATCGCCAATGGCTTTTTCAAATCTAATATAAGTTCAACTCTTGGGCTTTTGTATGGCGATGACAATGAAAGAAAAGATGCAGGATTTACCATTTTTTATATGGGAATAAATCTAGGTGCTTTTTTATCACCACTTGTTTGCGGAACTTTGGCTATCAAATACGGCTACAATTATGGGTTTGCTGCAGCCGGTATTGGAATGTTAATCGGACTTGCCTTATACAAATTATTAGAAAATAAATTATTAGGTGAATATGGTATTCATCCTTTTACAGCAAATAAAAATAACTTAGAAAACCAAGAAGCATTAACACCTGAGCAAAAGACAAAATTAAAAGCTCTATTCATTTTACTATTGTTTACCGTTGTATTCTGGTGCTGCTATGAACAAGCAGGCTCTTCACTAACTTTATTTGCTGAATATTCAACAAACAGAGTTCTTTTTGGAAAAACCATTCCAACAGGATATTTTCAATCACTTAATCCTTTATTTATCATTATGTTAGCACCATTAGCATCAGCTATTTGGGGATTTTTAAACAAAAAAGGTAAAGAGCCAAGTTCAGTACAAAAATTTGCACTAGCGTTAGTTTTAATGTCTATATCATATATTATATTATCTTTCGCTGGATATTTTTCGGGTTTTTCTAAGGTATCACCTTTATGGTTAGTTACTTCATATTTAATTATGACAATAGCAGAAATTTGCCTTTCTCCTATTGGTTTATCACTTGTTTCAAAACTTGCACCAAAAAAATTCTTGTCATTGATTATGGGAACATGGTTTTTATCAAGTTTTATCGGCAATCTTTTTGCTGGAATTTGGGGTGGCAAATACGGAACTATAAGTAACACAATTTTATTTGCAACTCTTGCAGGTTGCTCAATTATAACAATGATTATATTTTTAATAATCCTTCCACGATTAAAAAAAGCATTAGAAACATAAAAAATGTGCCCTGATAATAACAGGACACATTTTACAAATTATTTTTTTATTTTCTAATATTTTCCAAAATTTGATGAATTATCAGCCATTTTTTCGTTGATTGACATAACCAAATAAATTAAATAGAAAATAAAAATAAAACTTATAAGTCCTGCCCACAAAACACCAAAACCTGCCATTATACCTTGTGAAACAATAACTTTTGCAGTTGAAAAAATCAAACCAATAATAGTTACAATAGCCATAATATCAACAAAAACACCGCCATAATTAACAATAAAATTTCTCATAAAATATCTCCTTTTTTATCTAACCTATATAACTTTAAATTATCTTTGCGATATTACAACTAGCTAACTAGCGAATAACAAAAAAGATAAAAGACTAACCTTCATCTTTTATCAAATCAATACAAAAAATTAAATATAAAAAAGGCAACAAAAAACTTGCCGGTGACAGGAATCGAACCTACAACCTACGGTTTACAAAACCGTTGCTCTACCATTGAGCCACACCGGCAAGTGATAAGTAAATTATATTCAAAAAAAAATTTGGTGTCAATATATTTTTTATTTTAATATTTCGTCTAGTGCCAATTTATAAGAATTTAAATCTCTTGCAGCAGTAGATTTACGCAAATAGGCTACATTTAAAGAATTTGCAACCATATCTATATTTATTGAACCGGACATAATAATTATTGCAGTTTTTCTGTATGCTGAAAGTAATTTAACCTGTTCTACAAACCATTCTCCAGCAAGTTGAGGTGCAAAATCAGATTCCATTTGCAAATCTGAAATGATTAAATCATAAGGTTCTGCCATGTTATTATAAACCATGTCATAACCGTTTCTTGCACATATTGAACAATCTACATCAATTTCTTGACCATAAATTTCTTCCAATGCGTTTTTATGGAAACTCAACCAGCCTGTTGAATCATCTACTACTAAAGCTTTAATCATTTCTTACCTTTATTTTTTCAACATAAATATTTTAAATTCACTTGGTTTAATAGTTTCAAACTCTAAAACTCTTAAATCTTCATGGAAAACTTCTTCTTTAAATTCATGGTCTTTGAAGAATATTTCAGAAGTCGCACGATAATCTCCTGGTAAATTTAAAGTTTTTTCTGTTAATGGTGAATTTTCGATTAATTCAACATGCTTTCCAACTTCATCTTCTAAAGTTAATCGTTCTATTTCACTTCTGTAATTTGCGACAACTAACATTGAAGTTTTTAACGGTTCTTTTGAAATTATCCAAGCACAAAAACCATCTTCATCTTGAAACATTAATTGAGCTTCACCATCTGTTAAAAGTTCATTTTCTCTTGCAAATTTATCAATAGCATTGAAGTCAGCATAGAAATCGTAATCTCTTTCTCTTTCCATAGAAACTTCTTCACCTATAGTTCTTGCAATACCTGTTTGAGTGAATGATTCATCACCATCAACATACATCACAGGACGATTTGCAAATTTTCCACCAGGTAAAAATTTATATGAAAACCATTTAAACAATGCGCCATCACGACCTAATTTTGCAGGATAACTATCAAATGCTTCAAACTCACCATCTTGGTTATTATAAGTCTTTAAAACTGTTAATAAATTTGATTTTTGTTTTTGGTTATAAGAAAACAACGATTGATTATCATCAACATAAATTTCAGGAGTTTTAGTTAATAATGCAGGAATATCATTACCCCACAAAACATCAAACTTCATATCATGATGATATTCTTTTAGATTTTCGCCACCTAGCATATATTCTGCAATAGTTGCAAAATATGGAACTTTCTCTTTCATTTTAGAATTTAATTGTCCTAAAACTTTAGATGGCACTCTATAACTTATAGGAACACCATTTTTTGCTGACAACTCATCAACAACATGATCAACATGGTCCAATCTAAAACCATCAAAATTATAATCATTTTGAAATTTTAAAGCTGCTTGAACAAAATAATCAATAACAGAGTGATTATATTGACCATTTTCCAAGAAAACAAAGTAATATGGAGTTTGACAATCTAAATTAGCAAATTCAGTAACGTCATTACCATCTTTGTCATAATGAATAAATATTGGATAAGAGCCACAATCACTCATTTTGTCATAAACAGGCACGCCAGCAGAACACCAAGCTCCACCTGGAGCTGTCCACAAACCTTGTTTTATCAAATCTTTTATAATATCTTCTTGATGATTTATCGCTTCTTCAGTAAGCAATACATTTTCTGAAATATTTTCATGCATCGCAACAACCTGACGAACACGTTTTTGAAAAACTAACTGTTTGTTCTTTTTAAACATTTCGTTTGAATTTGTTATTTTCAATTTTTCAATTTCTTTTAAAAACTCTTTATACATATCTTTGTAATCAGAGCTAAGTTCACCAGTTGATGAGTGTTGATAAATTTCTTTTATAATTTCAACATCTTCTTTGTCATATTTATGTTCAAACTCTTTACATACAAGTTCAACACAATTTTCTAATTTTGCATCTAATTCTTTTACATCTAACCATCTAGCGATAGAAGGATTTGAAAGAACTGCTTTTGAAAATCTACCAGTTTGAGGAAGAATATCAAATATCACAGCATGACCTGCTAATTGTGAAAGCATAATAAATAATTGAACTTGTGCTTTTCCATCAATGCCTAATTTTAATCTTAAATCATTATCTTCTAAATTTGGACTAACATCTGAACTTGCTGGCAAATATGCACAACCAAAATTTCTTGGATGAAAAGGAACTAAATAAATTGAAGTAGGGAAAATGCCTTTTTCTTCAACCCCTGTCGGCAAAATTATTAACTGTCTTAACCAATCCATTAATTTACCAGCTGCAGAAGATTTATTACCATTTCCTAAAGCAGCAAGGTTGATAAGTTTTATATTATGACCTTCTCTTTTTATCCATTCTGAATTTTTTATTCCGCGTCTTGCAATAGGGCTTGTCTTTACGCACAAAAATTTTTCGCCGTTATAAACACCTTCTTTTTTTAATTTATAATCTAGGCAAAACAATACTTCTTGATTAGAAATTTCTTCCAATGCTTTGATATGTGGATATGGCAAATAACCATATTTTTCAAGCATTGAAGTTAAATATGCTTTTCTTTCATTTGAAATTTCTTCTGTATCATAAAGTCTTTTTAATTTTGCATAAATTTCATTAATATCAATTGTTGGTTTGGTTTCTTCTTGTTTTTTAAATAAAAAATCAAACATGTTCTATCTCCAATTATATAT
Source organism: bacterium (assembly GCA_024408705.1). GTDB lineage: Bacteria > Cyanobacteriota > Vampirovibrionia > Gastranaerophilales > Gastranaerophilaceae > JAKSUT01. The sequence goes on from JAKSUT010000019.1 coordinate 5,079, forward strand.
TCATAACTTTTAATATATCTGACATTTCAGAAGTTGTCTTTTTAACTTCGCAACCTGAATATTTTATCGCAGAATCAGGATCTTTCAACCCATTACCTGTCAAGATACAAACTGCTCTTTTTCCTGATTCAACTTTTCCTTGAGAATTTGCTTTGATTAGTCCTGCAACAGATGCAGCAGATGCTGGTTCTGCCAAAATACCTTCTGTTGAAGCAATTAATTTATATGCATTGATAATTTCTTCATCTGTAACGCAATCAATAATACCTTTGCTTTCATCTCTTGCTGCTTCTGCTTTTTCCCAACTTGCAGGATTGCCAATTCTTATTGCAGTTGCTATAGTTTCAGGATTCAATATTCTTTCACCTTTTACAATAGCAGCAGATCCAGCTGCTTCAAAACCCATCATTTTTGGAAGAGATGAAATTTTTTTCTTGTCATAATATTCTTTATAACCTTTCCAATAAGCAGTAATATTTCCTGCGTTCCCAACAGGAATAAAATGATAATCTGGAACACCGATTGAATCACAAATTTCAAATGCACCTGTTTTTTGACCTTCGATTCTATAAGGGTTTACTGAATTTACAAGAGTTATAGGATATTTTTCAGAAACTTCTCTAACTACCTCTAATGCTCTGTCGAAGTTTCCTGCAATTGCAATAACTTCAGCACCATACATCATTGCTTGAGAAAGTTTACCTAATGCGATATAACCATCTGGAATAAGAACAAATACCTTCATGCCAGCCTTTGCACCATACGCAGCAGCAGAAGCAGAAGTATTACCTGTTGAAGCACAAATAATAGCCTTTGCACCATCTTCGGCAGCTTTTGAAACTGCCATTGTCATACCTCTATCTTTAAAGCTTCCTGTTGGATTTGAGCCTTCGAATTTTAAATAAATTTCACCATCAAAATTTATTTTTTTAGCTAAATTTTCTGCTTTGATAAGAGGGGTATTACCTTCATTCAATGTTATTATCGGAGTTTTTTCAGTTACAGGTAAAAATTCTTTATATCTATTTATTAAACCTTGATAGTGTTGCATTTTATCTCTCCTTTATTCCATTACTCTTATCAAACTGTTTATTTGATTTACACAAGAATCATTTTTTAGCAAACTTACTGCTTTTTGCATATCTTTTTCTTTACAAAGTTCTGTAATTATAACAATATTTGCTGAATCGTTATCTTGAACACCTTTTTGCAAAATGTTTGAAACACTAATATTATTTTGAGAAAAAGCTCTACCCAAAGCTTCAATAACACCAATTTTATTTTTTGCATTTACTGATAAATAATATCTATTTTCAGTTTCAGTCACATCAACCATTTCTGCAGGTACAGAGTGAGTACAACGCATCATTGGCAAAATAATATCAGTATTATTTATCTCAGATGCGATTGTCATAACATCACCAACAACAGAAGCTGCTGTTGGGAATTCTCCTGCCCCTGGACCTGAACACATAATTTCACCAATTGGTTTTCCTTGCATCATTATCGCATTGGTAACAAAATTTATGTGAGCCAAACTTTTATTATTCTTAACCAACATAGGATGAACTCTTACATCAATTTTAGACTCATCAAATATTTGAGCCAAAGCAATCAATTTAATTTTATATCCAAAGTCACTTGCACATTCGATATCTTCAGCTTTGATATTTGTAATACCTTCTCTATAAATTTTATCTATGCTTACGCGTTTTTTAAATGCTAAAGTAGATAAAATTGCGATTTTATATGCCGCATCATAACCTTCAACATCACTTGTCGGATCAACTTCTGCATATCCTAATTTTTGAGCATCTGCTAAAACTTCATTATAATCAGCAGAATCTTGTTCCATTTTTGTTAAAATATAATTTGTTGTACCATTTAAGATTGCGGCAACTTTTGTCAATCTATTGTTAGACAAAATAGTTTTTAAAGGATTTATAATTGGGATACCGCCTGCAACAGCAGCCTCATAAAGAATAACTTTGTTGTTTTTCTCTGCTATTTCAAAAATTTCTTCACCTTTTTTTGCTAAAAGTTCTTTATTTGCAGTAACAACGTGTTTTCCGTTTTCTATTGATTTTTTGATAATATCAAACGCTGGATTTAAGCCCCCGATAACTTCAATAACAATTTTTATATCTTTATCAAAAATAATATCATCGACATTATCTGATATTTGTACATTTTCTAAACCTTTAATATCTCTTTTTTTATTTAAGTTTTTTACAACTATTTTAGAGATTTCAACTTTGTCGTTATTATAAAGTTCTTTAAAAACGCCAGAACCAACTGTTCCAAGTCCGACCAAACCAATTTTTATTTTATCCATAAAATCCTAAATCCTTATATGCTCACCATTATCTATTAAACCACAAAAGTAGCAATTTGTTTAATAAAAAAAGTAAAGATTAGTATTTATATGCTTGAATATTTTACATCATGCGATAAAATCAAAATGACAAAAGGAGAGAGAATTTGAAATATTCTGATTTATTTACTGAAAAAAACAAAAAAATTGCAATTATTATTCTTGCAATATTAGGTATTATCACAACTGTTAAACTTTGTTTTATTTATTTTGACTCAAATTTTAACCCATATGCACTTCCTAGTTTTTGTAACATCAATGATGTTATTGATTGCGACGGAGTTGCAAGAACAACTTTTTCTCAATTTTTGGGAATCCCACTTGCTTGTTGGGGTTTATTTTTCTATTCTTTCGTCTTAATTTTAATATTTAGCAACAAATTAAAAAACATCAAAGGTTTAGGCTTTTTAGAAGTATTTAAAAACCCATTATCTTACATTTGTATCCTTGGATATATTGCATTTATAATTTCAATGATACTCGCTTCTATCAGCACATTCGTTATTAATAAAATCTGCATACTTTGTGTATTTACATATCTTCTAAACCTTGTTATCGGACTTATTGCTTCAACAAATGATAAAAGTTCAAAATACGATTTTATAATTTGTTGGCAAGATTTTAAAGCTGCAATAGCAGTAAAAAAATATTTATATATGTTTATTGGTGTAATTTCTTTCGCATCAATATTTCTTGCTTACACAAGTATAAGCTATGTTTTTACTCCTCAAGTAAAAAGACAAGTTGACATAAAAAAATATGTAAAAATGAATAAAGATAATCCTTTTAAAGCATACGGAAATGTTTTAGGCGATAAAAGAGGTAAATTAAAAATTTATTTATACACAGATTATAAATGCCCAATTTGTCAAACTCATAATATTCTTATACATAGAGCCGCATCAGAACTTAAAAATATAGAAATCATACACAAAAATTTCCCTCTTGATATGGCTTGTAATCCAGCTGTAAAAGAGCCATTTCACCAAAATTCTTGTATGCTTGCAAGATACGCTATTGCAGCTAAAAAACAAAACAGATTTTGGGAATTAAATACTGAATTTTTTGAAAGACAACCAAAAACAAAACAAGAAGTAATGATGATTTCTGATGATATGGGTATAGATACAGAAAAACTGCTTGTTGATGAAGCCTCTGAAGAAGTTACAAAAGAACTTAACGAAGATATCAAATCTGGTCAGCAACTAAATATCACAGGAACACCAGTAATGGTTATCAACGGAAAAATATATATAGGGTTAAAACCTTATTATGAATTAAAAGATATTTTAATAAAAGCAGGAGCAAAGGAAAAATAGGGTGAATAATCAAATATTACTACACGCTTGCTGTGCAATATGCGCTGGACACCCAATAAATCTACTAAAATCCGAAGGTTATGAACCTATTGTATATTATTTCAATCCAAACATTTATCCAAGCGAAGAATATCAAAAAAGATATAATGCACTAAAAACATTATGCGAGCATTTTTCTTGCAAACTAATTTCTGAAGAATATAAACCAGAAAAATATCAAGAACTTATGATTGGTTACGAAAAACACAAAGAAGGTTCTGAAAGATGTAAAAGATGCATTGAATACAGACTTTTAGCTTCTGCAAAAAAGGCAAAAGAACTTGGAATAGAAAAATACACAACAACACTTTCTTCTAGCCCTCATAAAAATTTTGAAATAATAAGCAATATCGGAAAATTTATCGCACAATACTATGAACTTGAATTTCTTAATTACAACTTCAAAAAACAAGATGGCTTTTTAAAAACAACACAAATTGCGAAAGAATTAAATTTATACAGACAAAATTACTGCGGTTGCGATATGAGTATTAAAAGAATACTTCAATCCTAATTATTTCTTAATTCCTCAATTTGTTTTACTTCTTGTTCTGATAAAGGAACAGGTCCACCTAAAATATAAGAATTAAGAACAGTTTGAGCATACGCTTCAGCTAATTCCAATTTCAAATATGCTTGTTCTATTGTTTCTTCCCCAACAATAAAACCATGATTTGCCATTAATATTGCATTATAATTATCAAAATATTTTGCAACATTATTCACTAACTGCATTGTTGATGACAAAGCATAATCTGCCAAAGGAATTTTTCCAAAATAAAAAACATTTTCAGCCATTATTGGTTCTTCTAAAGATTTTCTTGCTGCTGCAAAAGAACTCAACGCAATCGGATGAACGTGGATTATTGCATTTATATCCGGTCTTTGTTTATAAAATTCTATATGCAAAAATTTTTCACTTGAAGGTTTTTTATCACCATATACAACATCACCATTAAAATCAATTAAAATCAAATCATCATAAGTCAAACTTCCATTTGATGAATTAGAAGCTGTTATAACAATTTTATCATCATAACGCATTGAAATATTACCTGATGTACCTGGGGAGAAATTCTTTGCATCTACAATATTTCCATATTTTATAATTTTATCTTTTACTTGTTCTAATGTCATGGTGTATCCTTTTCTACAATATCTTCAACAATTGCTTTTTCAAATGGAAGTGCCTCTGTTACTTTTCTATTATCTTCTTCCTCTTTTTCTTCTTTTTCTTTTATATTATTTGGTTTATACATATTCACATTTAACAACTCTTCACTACCTTTTCCAAAAGTATCAGGATTTTTAATTGTCAATTTATCATAAGATAAAGAAGAACCTTTTGCATCTAAGTGCATAGCCAAAGTAACAAAAGATTGTTGTCTTACGACGTCATAACCAATATTTAAACGCAAATCATCAGGACCAATACCAAAATAGAAAGCATTTTCTTGCAATAATTTTTCATCCCAAGAATCGCGTGACAAATTAGCTGAAACTAACCAAGAAACAGTTAAATATTTGCACAATCTAAAAGATTCTCTAAACCACGCGTTTGAACGTCCATACATATATTGGTCAAAATAAAGTAATGGAGTATCATCATTATATGCAGAAGCAAAATATCCCAAATCTTGCATCCAATTTTTATATTGAGTATGAATCATTGGACCGATTCTACCAATAATTTGAGAATCACCTGTGCCATAAAGAGAAACCGCACCTTGAGCAATCAAATTCAAACTAGCATTTACAGAATCTGTAAGCATACTTTTATAAGTATATAAATTTTGTGAAACTTGAGCCATATATTGACCTCTGAAAGTTCCAATTCCATCTTCACCCAATCTACCGCCATCTGGACCAATAACACCATCTTGAATATAACCACCAGCTATTCTATGTTCAAAAGTTAAAGTTCTTTTCGGAGCTAAAAAATTATGTAAACGATAATCTTTTTGATAAACCAATTCACCCATTAATTTAGGCATTCTATATCCTAAGAACCAATCATCTATATATGCACCTGTACCATATTGGAAGAACAAATTATCATCTAAATATTGACGACCTTTAACAATTGGAGTTTTTTCGATTGAACCAAAACCTATAAAAGTATCATTTGATGCGCTTTTAAATTTTGCAATACCACCAAAACCAAATGGAGAATCGTCACCGCCTTGGTAGTTAAAAACTGGAATAAGTTTTAATGTTGTACCTTTTGGAGTATCAAAAACAAACCCAGGACCTGCATAAAAACCTAAATTAGTTAATGTACCAACTTCTGGAAAATCACCTTCTACATAATCTCTATTTTTGTTCATGTGAAGTGTTATAGTAGGTGCAATTCCGACTTTTTTATTTTTGAAATAAATAGAAGCATGACGAAGAGTAACTGTATCATGTTCTTTTTTTGAATTTAAAATCAAATGAGTCGTATGTATTCTAAATCTTGAACCTGCTGAACCTTCAAAAAGATGTGATTTTTTATTTTCTGGAACATACAAATTATCAATATCAGGCCCCATCATATCTGCACGCATGTCAATCATTGTTTTTTTAGTAACATACATTGCACCCTGTTCTTGAATCACTTTGTCTCCATACATATAACCTTTTTTGGCAACGACATGAATTTGATAATAATCTGTTATTGGATTATCCAAAATTGAATTTTCTTCGTTCATATCAATAAACAAATAATCACCTTGAATAACCTGATCACCTTTAGTAATAACAACATTACCTATGGCTTTAATAACATTTGAAGTTTGATTATATATAAGTTTATCAGCTTTTAACGTAGCACCATTTTGAGGAAATTCCATAAAAATATCCCCAGTCGCTTCAAGTTCAGTTCTTTCTGCGAAATATTCCATATTTTCACAGTTCAACTTTATTTGATCTTTAGTTTCAAGAGGTGCTGCAACAACCTGTTCTCCGTTTTCTGATGTTTCAGCAGTTTGTTCGCCATTTTCACCTTTTGCTTTTTGTTCCAACTTTTTTTGTATTCTTAATCTTAAACGTTTAAATGGAGCAGCAGTTTTAAAACTACGATAAGCACCACCTTCTTCTACCCATGCTTCTTTATTTTTTATATCACCATCTTCTTCATCTTGTTTATCACCTTTATCTTTTGAATCTTCGTCATCCTTAACATTTTGTCTAATCGGAGTCAATGTAAACAAGTGATCTGAGTATCTATTTACTTCATTAAAAGACTTCATTATTTCAGCTTGTTTTTCACTATCTGAAACAACATAGCCATCTTGCATAGCATTTGACATTTGACCTTCAAATACCATAAGAATTACTATCAATATTAAATTTAAATATAATTTCTTCTTCATGTTTCTTATTTCCCGATTTTAAATAAATTTTAAATATAATTTAAAGGATTACAAGGACGACCATTCAAACGGACCTCAAAATGAACATGCGGTCCTGTTGAATATCCTGTTGAGCCTTCATATCCCACAACTTGTCCCTTTGTAACATATTGACCTTTGCTAACATTTATTGAATTCATGTGAGCATACAATGTTGTTACTGATGTACCATTTATTCTACCATGATCAATGATAACAACTTTTCCATATCCGCCATACCAGCCAGAATAAATAACTTTACCTGTGTTTGAAGCTCTTATTGAGCCATTATATGGACCTGCGATATCTATACCTGAATGGAAACTTCTACTTCTAAATATTGGGTGAGTTCTCCAACCAAAAGGAGAAGTAATTCTTCCGCCAATAGGTTTTATAAAGCCTGAAACAACCTTTATACCTGCGTCATTTGTACCTCTTGAAATCATAGATTGTAAACTGCTTGATTGTTTTGCCAATTCTCTTTCAGCACGTTCGTAGGTTGCTCTGTCTGTACGAAGTTTTTGAATCATAGATTGGTTTTTCTCAATCTCTCTTTGAATAGTTTCTTGTTGAGAATTCATTTGTTGAATTGATTGAGAAATATAACGTTTTTGAGTTTCTATTTTATATTTCAAATAGGCAATTTCTTTGGCTTTTTGACGAGCCATACGCATTCTGTTGTAATCTCTTTTGATTATAAGCCCTTCAAAATACATTCTATCCAAGAATGTATTGAAATTATTTGAAGATAATAATAATTCAAAGAAACCACTACGTTGAGATTTGTAGATTTGTCTTATTCTTCTTCTCATTTTGTAATCTATTACAGAATAATCGCCAACAGCTTTTGACAAATCTCCTCTTAATGATGAAAGTTTATTTTGAGCATTTGTATAATCTTTTTTAGTATTTTCCAAATTTACAGAGTTTTTCTCTAATTTTTGTTGGTTTTTATATAGTTTATTTGTCTCTAAATTTTCTAAAAATTTTAAACGTTTAATCTTTGCTCTGGTTGTTTTTCGTTGAGTTTGAATATTTCTGCTATTACTAGAATAAGCCGGAGTTGCATACGAAAAGAATACTATTGCCCCCAATAGTATAATTCCAACTATTCCTTTTAAATTAATACTCAACTTTCTCACAATCACCTATTTTATAACAAGAGGCAACATCATAAGTCCCACTGTCCACGAAATAAATGTTACAGCGATTATTGCAATGATAAATTTTTGATGTTTTCTAAAAAATTCCATATCCACCTCTCCTATAATCTATTAATATTCTACTATCAATTTAAATGAAAGACAAGAATTTTACATAAATTGCAAAAAAAGTTAAAATCATATAAAATAATGCTTATGAAATATAGTTTTTTAGATACTTCTACAAATTCTGGAAATCTGTTTAAACAAACAGGTTACGATATTTCACATTTTTTATTGGAAAATAACCGTCAACAAATAGAAAAACTTTATAATTTTTATGCTGAAGACAAAAGTCTTTTGTATATAAACGGATTTTTTGGAACAGGAAAAAGACAAATAACAAAATATTCTTCTTCTTTTTTAAACAGTGATGTAATAACTTTAAAATACAACTGTTTTAATTCAACTGTTTTAGATGATATTTTGCTTAAATTCGATAAAGATTTAAAAACTTTTGCAACACAAGGCTTTGTTACTGAACCCAAAATCAAAACAGATAATTTTTCACAAAAAGTAAACTCTTATTTTGCACATACAGAAAAGCCTTTTTTAATTGTGCTAGAATCTTTTGAAGCTGTATTAGATGAAAACAGACAAGAAATTTTAGATTTTATACTTCACTTGTGTTCATTAGAAAAAATAAAAGTTATAATCATTGGAAAAACTTTTACATCAAAATATTTTAAAGACATTGATATAGAAAGAATTACAACACTTGCTTTTTCAGAAAATATTTTTGCAGATTTTATAAAAACAAATAAAATCAAAGCAAGTAAAGACGAAATTTCAAATTTATACAAATTTTCAAGAGGTTATTATTTATACACCACACTTGCTATAAATATAATAAAAACGCAAGACACAGATTTAAAAACTTTTCTTGAAGAATTACGAAATAGTTTTATTGAATTTGAAGTATTCTTAGAAAAAAAAGCATTATCAATCGTTCCGAAAAAGCATGTAGAATTATTTTGGTTTCTTGTTTTAATAAGACATGACGTAAGCATTGATTTGCTTAAAAAGATAGATTTATATGATGAAGAAACAATCAATCTTTTACATTCATGCAATATTTTAAGAAAAGAAGACCAAAACATTTATATTTCATCATTCTTTGAAGATGTCATTAATTCTGCGCCACAAACATTGATACAAAGAATCAGACAATACCTTGTTGAAATTTATCAAGCGCAACTTCCACTAAAACCTTTTGAAAGAGATTTTTGTATTTCACGTCAAACAATGCGTAAAGAAATTGAATTTCACAAAATGTTTTTACCTAAAAAATTAAACACAACAGAAAACAACAATCCTGTTGATATGGAATATTTAAAATATTCAAAATTCTTTGAAACACAACAAAAACAAACTAATCCAATTGAAGAACTTTTAAACAAACAGCAAAAAGATAAAGAAGAAAACAAAGCAAAAATAGATATTACACAAAGAAAAAATATTTCTTTAGATTTATCAGCATTTGTAAACACACCGGAAAAAGTTACAAACACTCCAAAAGAAGAAGTTTTTGCACAAAACGAAGATACTCAGCCAAAAACAACACACGTATCTTTAAAAAGTTATATTGAATACATAAAAAAAGCTGAAAAAGCTTATGAATATTCAAACCTAATTGACGCTTGCTATAAAGCACTTGCATTAAAGACAGAACCTCAATACCAAGAACTTTTGCCTTTTATCTATGCAAAAATGGCTATTGGATATGAAAAAACAGCTCAATACGAAAAATCATTGAGTTACTACTCATTGTTAGAAAATTTATATTTAACAAAAAACAACTTAGAAAAAGTTAGTCAAATAAAGTATAAAACTGCAAATATCTATTATGAAACATACAAACAAGATAAAGCAAAAGAATTATATATAGAAATAACGCAGTTAAAACAAACTCCAAATATTGTTGCAATAAAATCTTATTTAAAACTTGCAAATATTGAAGAAGAAACAACTAATTCAATACATAAATTATTCGACTATTATAAGCAAGCACTTGTTATATCAAAAAATATTACTGATGAAAACATTTTATCAGAATTATATTTTAAATTTGCACTTCTACTTGATGAACAGGGAAATATAGAAAACGCTATTGAATTTTATAATCGCTGCATAGATTTAGGAAAAAATATTCAAAACAACAAATTTTTATCTTCCGCTTATTCTAATCTTGCAAGCTTAAACCTTGAAACAGGAGATACAGAAAACGCTATTTCAAATTTTGAATTAGCTTATGCAGCAGACAAAGAAGCAAACAATTTTGAAGGTGCATTGGATTCTGCTTCAAAACTTTCTAATATGTTAAAAAGAAAAGATAAGAAAAAAGCGCTTGAATATTATAATGCAGCTTATGAAATCGCACAAAAAACAAACGATACTTTTTATATCGTAAACGCTTCGCTTGAATTAGGTGATTTTTATTACGAAAACCAAAGAAACGAACTTGCATTGAAATTCTATCTCAATGCTTATGATATGGCTGTAAATTCACTTACAAAAGATAATGTTGATAAAATCAAAATCAGATTAAACGATATAAAAATAAGACTTGGAGAAACTAATTACAATTCTCTAATTTCAATAATTAGAGAAGAACTTGTAAGAGGATAAGAAATGAAAGACCAGCAAATCAATGCTCTCAAAGAACTAAATATAAACCTAACAAAAAACGAAATCGAAACCTTTGAAAATTATACAAAGATTTTTTTAGAAACAAATTCAAAATTAAATCTTATTTCAAAAAAAGAG
>JAKSUT010000190.1 GCA_024408705.1 bacterium
TAATTATTGTATTTTAGCAAGGGAAAGCGAAAATGAAAAATAACGAGTTAGAAGACGGAATTTCATTGTTTAGCCGCTCAGTCGATATGATGGAAGAAGATCCCTTAGAAGAGATATTCGCTCTCAATCTTGGTGATTTCATTTCTGAACACTTAATTTCAGACGATTTGGCTGCAAAAATAGGAAAAAATGTTAAAAACAAAAACGAAGGTCTCAAAAATCAATTAAAAGAACTTATATCCATTTACTCTCTTGATAACACTCTTTGCGTACTAGGTTTTAGTTCAAAAGAAGATTATATTATTTATAACTCTATTGCAAAAAACGTAGTGCAAATGTTAGATATGGATGCTTGCCATATATATTTAACAAGAGAATTTGCAAAAGGTTTGGATAAGAGTGACAAAGACCTTATCTTAGTTGGTTCATCTATCGATTTTGATGATGACATATACGCACATGACATTGGATACAAAATTGAAGATAAAACTTTTGTTTCTGACTCTTTCATAAAAAGAGAAACAATTGAAGCAAAAAATCCAAAATTATCTAATAAATTTATACCTTGTGAAAAACTTAACGAAGACAAAGTAAAAATATTGACTGCAATTCCAATGCACAACAATGCAAATGCAGTAGGTGTAATTGTAATCGAAAGTTATGCAGATAAATTTTTCAAAGATGAATATCTAAAACTTATCGAAGTAACTGCAACATTATTCTCAACATCAATGTCTTTGCAAAAACTGGTTGAAGAAGCATCTGGACTAATTGAAGAACCTGAAGTTTCTGCAAACGAACTTCAACACATGAGAGCAGAATTAACAGCATTAATTGGAGATTTGGGCGACCAACAACAATTATTCGTTAAAAATCTAGCTTCTGCGGTTGATGCTAAAGGTCAATACAAAATTTCTCATTCAGAAAATACTGCAAATTTAGCACGAATGATTTGCAAAAAAATGGGCTTAAACGAAAAAACAACAGACTTGATATACTACGCAGGTTTGTTACAAAACATCGGAAAAATAACACTTCCAGAATCAATCTTTACTCACAAAGGACCATTAACCCCTGAAGAATGGTCACAACTACAAAACCACCCTAATGTTGGTATAAACTTATTGATGAACATCAATTTCTTATCAGAAGTTGTACCTTATATTCACTACCACAAAGAACGTTGGGATGGTCGTGGTGAACCTGAAGGTTTGAGAGGTTGTTCTATCCCATTAGGTTCTAGAATTATCGCAGTTGCAGATTCTTTCTCTGCTATGACTGCTGATAGATCATACAGAAAAGCTTTATTAAAAGAACAAGCTCTTGAAGAAATCAAAAAAGAATCAGAAACTAAATGGGACCCTGCGGTTGTTGCGGCACTAATCGAAGCCGTTGCAGATGATGATTAGAGTATATTTAAATTAAAAACAAAAAGGCAAAGTTTTATTTAAAACTTTGCCTTTTAATTTCTACAATAAGACATTATTATTCCAATGGATTTACAACAATTCCTGATAATAATTTTGGATAAAAATATGTTGATTTTTGAGGCATTCTTTCACCTGCTTCAGAGATTCTTTTTATATCAGCAATTTTTGGATAACTCATAATAAAAGATGCTTCTGCTTTACCTAAATCTATCATATCAAAAGCTTCTTGTTCTTGTTTTATATATAAAATTCCATCTTGCGCCATTTGTTCTTGTTCTGTATAACCAAATTCTTTTGTAATCAAAACCTTATGCAAAACAATCAAATCTAAAGTTTTTAAAACTTCCGGAACTTTATATTCGTCTAAAATAGCATCTACATTTTCTCTCAAAGTCAATAAATAGAATTTATTAACATTTTTCATATACAAACCCATTGAAATATGTTTTTTACTTTCATCTTCAATTGCTTGTAAAAATTTAGCTTTCAATTTTGCTTTATTTTTTCCATCAAAAATATATTCTTTTACATCATAATATTTTTTTACTTTTTCAAGTAAATCATAAGGTTCAATGCGTTTTGTGATAATTCTATGAGTAGGGAATATCAACAAATCATCTTCCATATTAGTAAAATAACTCATAACATATTTTGACGGATGATTTTCATCAGGAGAATTAACAAAATTTCTATAATTCATAGAAGTTTCATATCTATGATGACCATCTGCTATCAGAAGAGTTTTATCTTTCATTACATTTTCGATTAATTCAATAGTTTTTTCATCCTCAATTTTATACACAATATTTTGAACACCTAAATCATCAACAACATCAATCAAAGGTTTTTGATTGTAATGAATAGCACGTTCAATTT
>JAKSUT010000191.1 GCA_024408705.1 bacterium
GAACGATTAATTGGTTTAATGGAAGAAGTAAAAACCGTATTCAATGATGGATAAAACAAAATGATATGTCCAAAGTGTAAAAAACAAATACCTGAAAAAAGTCTAAAATGCGGCTTTTGTTCAACAAAAATAGGTACAATTTGTAAAAAATGTAATTCCTACAACTCAATTTATAATTTAAAATGCGTGAGTTGCGGAAATGAATTACTAAAACTTTGTCCGCATTGTAAAGGTGTAAACATTCCTGAAGCTACAAAATGTAGAAAATGTGGAAAACCTTTTGAAATCAAAAAAACAGAAGAAAAAATCGCCGAAGAAAAGAAAAAGAAAAAAGAAATAGAAAAGCAAAAACAAGAAAAAGCTAAAAACGATTTGCTTATCTATGACGCAAAACTTTTTTCACAACAAAATGCAAAAGAATTATTAAAAAAAGCGTTCATCTCTGAAAATAAAAAAATCATTTCTTTAAACGGAGAAAACGGTATTGGTAAAACTATTGTTCTTAAAACTGCTATCAATGAATTTGATAGTGATGAAAGAATTTGGTTAGTTGGAGAATGTTCACCAATAACACAGTTATCACCTTGTGGACTTATTCAAAACATTCTTTTAACCTTTTTCAACATACCAAACTTTTGTTTAGACAATCTTCAGTTGAAAAAAGATTCTCAAAGATTTTTTCAAAACGAATTTCCAACTCTTACAAATGACGAAGTTTTTAGACTACTAAATTTCTTATATCCAAAAGACACATCTTTCTATGAAAACATTTTTGAAAACAAAAATAAAACATTTATAATGCTTGAAAAAGTTTTCAGAACAATAATTGAATCACACAAAACAGTTTTAATTATTGAAAACTTTGATTTCATAGATGGTTTATCATACGAACTTATTCACCGTCTTGCAACTTCTGACTTTGCAGACGCAAATCTAAAATTATTACTAACTTACAGTTCAAAAAGACCTGTTCAAGGATATATTTCAAGCAATTATATTAAAGAAGACGCTTATTTGAACATCTCATTAAACGTATTAGAAAAAGAACAAATAAATGTTTTCATTGATAGATTTTTTGACGAAGAAAAAAAATGTCCTGTAAGTGTTAAAAATAAACTTGCAATTTTATCAAGAGGAAACGCAGGTGTTTTGGAACAATACACAAGTTTGCTTCTTGATTACAAAAATCAAACAAACAAATTTGATATAGAACTTCCAACAACATTTAATGAAGTATTAAAAATGCGTCTTTCATATCTAAAAGAAGATATGAATGTCTATAAAACATTACAGGTTGCAGCTATCCAAGGTGTAAATTTTTCACCTGCAATCATTAATGAAGCATTACAACTTCAAGAAACTCATTTCTTTGAAATATTAAAAACATTACAAAGCCTAAATTACATAGTTCCTGTAACTCAAAATGTATATGCTTTTAAAAACACTCTTCTTTGGAAAGAAATTTTTGAAATAATAAAACTTGATGAAAATTATTATGAATTAAACAACAATTTAATTTCAATTTTCTCAGAATACACTCTTTCTTCAAATTCAATAATAGCCGTTATGGCACAAAATATTGAACTTTATGATGAAGCTCTTGAATATTGGACTCAAAACACAAGACTTGCATCATATATTGGAGACACTAATCTTTATACAATTTCTCAAAAACAAACACTTACATTCTTGGATAAAACAACAAGCGATAAAAAAGAATTAATTGAAAATAACATTTACGAAAGATTAGGAAAGCTTTTATCTGAAATTTCACCAGAAGAAGCTATGGGATATTTGCCAAAAGCTATTAATTATTCAAAAAATTACACAACACCATTTAAAGAAATTGAATTAACTGGCTACATGGCTCAATGTTGCAAAAAAGTCGGCAATTATAACGGCATTTTAGAATGTATCGATTGTGTTCTTGAAAAACTTGATATTTCACAAGATTTAGAAAGAGCAATGGTAAAATCAAGAAAACTTGATCCTCTACTTAAAATAGGAAATTGCGGAGAATTAATCAACCTAGTAGATACAGACATTTTGCCAATTTTTGACAAATACATCAGTTCAAAAAAGCACAAAATAATCCCTATTGAAGCATTATACAAATCTTGGCTAGAAACTTATTTATACCTTGCAGAAGCACTTGTTTTCCAAGGTAATAACCGTTCTTTTGAAGTAATAGCAACTTTATTTGAACTATTTGAAAAAAATAATTTCACAGATGCATTATTTATTTGCAAAACAAAACTTGCACTTGCTTTTGCAAACACAATAAAAGGCGA
>JAKSUT010000192.1 GCA_024408705.1 bacterium
GGCCTAAACGCAGATAAATAAAAGCAATTATTTCCTAAAAACAACTTATAAAAACCAAAGAAACTTCGCGGTTGCCAAAACTTTTGCGAAGTTTTTTTTGTACCTTTATCGCTAACCTCATTTTGGTCTGTGTACGGGCACATTTTCCCCTTCTTGCAAGCCACAAGCTTGGTAAAAATCGCGCAATTGGGCGGCGTCCTTTTCTTCTTCCCAAAAGCGTTTTCTGGCAAATAATACTAAATTCGGGCTGTTTTTTGCCAAAAAATGCAAAACCGTGCGTTAACGCACAAAATTTTTGTGCGTAAATTACTCAATACAAGAATTAAAAAATGCTTTAAAGTTATTTTTCGTTAGGTTTTGCCGCTTCTCTGTTTTTTTTCTGGTTGAAAAAAAAGGAACGGAAAGGCAAAACTAATAAAAAAACATTAACTATTTTAGGAGATAAAGTATGAAAAAACTTTTACTCACACTTTGGTTCTGCGCGCTTGCCATTGCCGCAGCATCAGCACAGGAAAAATGCAACGTTGTTTATGAAGGCGAAAAGGTTCTTCTTTGTACAAATGATTATGTAGATACCTACCTTCTTGCTGTTGGATTAAAATATGATTTTCAAAATGCAAATATGAATAATCCTGCTTGGGTTGAGGCAAAAGAATATTTTACACCATATAAAAAACATGCCTTTCTTAGGAAACTTGATAAATATGTTGATAAGCAAAGTCGCATGGCTCATTTTATGGTAAATAATCCGCTTATTAGATTTGGATTATATGGAAAAAATATTTCTACAAATGACGTAAAAGGTGTTTTTTCTTCAAAGAAGGATTTTGAAAACTTCATCGCTGAACTTGAAAAATTCTACAATGACACAAATGCAGGTGAATTTCTTAATAAATACAAAGAGCAGATAAAAGGACAATTAGGAACTGATGCAAATTTTGATGCTTATTTGGAATTTATGGAAGAATACATCGGTAAAGATAATTTGGCAAATGCATTGGAAGAACCAAAATATGTAATCAGTTTAAGCGTTTTCAAAGAATATGAAATAGCTTGTGGTTCTTCTACTGACGGAATTGATGATTACTATTATACACTCGCATCTCCATTGAATAATGCTGGTGATATTGATATTGAAGCAGTTGTTCTTGATTCTTTTCATTGGTGCTGGGATGCATATATTTCTATGTTTAGAAGATTTCAGGGAAGTTCTAATATGATTAATGAACTTGCCCAAGGTGCAGATGTAAAAGATTATGTAAATTCAAACTGGCCATGGTGGCGTGTTGCTTATGTAAGTGTTTCACAGGCATTAACTGCAAAAATTTGTGCTGATAAAGCAGATGCGATATTGGGAAATGCACAGAAAAATGGCTTAAAAAAAGTAATGCGTCCGTATAATGCACTGGCTGTTTATGAACAGAATCGTGATAAATATCCTTCACTTGATTTGTATATTGATGAATTGATTAAATCTTTGTTTGTAGAAGAATAAATAAAAAATGAAAGACCATAAATTTAAACTTTATTGTCTTTCATTTAGTTTTGTGTCGTTTCAACACATATACAATGATAAATTTCCATTGGGGGTAAACTTTGAAAAAATTATTGTTCTCATTTTTGTTCTGTATGTTTTCTTTTGCAGCTGTTTTTTCACAGGAAAAACTTAATACATATTATGAAGATGATTCTGTAATATTTTGTAGCAGTGATTACATTGATACTTATTTGATTGCTGCTGCATTAAATAAAGAGTTTGATAATGTAAATATTCGTGCAAAACCTTGGAGAGCTGCAAAAAAATATTTTTTTAATTATTCAGACCATGATTTTGTAAAAAATCTTGATAAATACACTGGTTATACAGACAATAGCTGGAGTAATTTTAATGTTATTTGGCCACTTATAAATTATGGTTTTTATGGTGATGTTAAAAATATTCCTACTGATAAAGTAAAAACCTATGCATTTGGTTCAAAGAAAAAATTTGAAACATTCATTTCTGCACTTGAAAAATTCTACAATGATACAAATGCAGGTGAATTTTTTAGCTCTATGCAGGAATATAATGAACAGTATCAGCAGGGTGTAGATTTTTATGCTGAAAATGGAAAAATCCATAATTACATTGAATGTATGGAAAAATATCTTGGTACAGATAATCTTCCAAATAAACAGAACAATGTTAAATATGTTTTTTTCTCAAGTCTTTTCAGAGAAGATTATGGCGCATCTTTCATTACTTCTTCAAATGAAACAAATAACTTGTTAATAGGTTTT
>JAKSUT010000193.1 GCA_024408705.1 bacterium
TATGTTTTACGTATGATTTTGCGTCGTGCATTACGTCACGGAAAAATTCTTGGAATGGAACTTCCATTCTTGCATAAACTTGTTGATGTAGTTATTGAAAACTACGGCAAAGCATATCCTGATCTAGTTACAAACAAAGCAAAAATCATTGATACAATTAAAAAAGAAGAAGAAAGATTTAACAAAACTCTTGATAGAGGTTACAAACTGCTTGATGAATTTATATCAGCAAATAAAGACATAGATGGAGAAAGTGCTTTCAAACTTTATGATACTTATGGATTCCCATTTGAATTAACAAAAGAAATTGCTGAAGAAAAAGGCTTGAAAGCAGATGAAGCCGGCTTTAAAAAAGCTATGCAAGAACAAAAAGACAGAGCAAAAGCCGCTACTCAAAAAATTTCTGTTACAGGTGATATAAAATATGCAAAAGTAGAAGAACAAGTTGGCGCAACTGATTTTGTCGGTTATACAGAAAGTTCTTGCGATGCAAAAATTTTAGCAACGTTAGATGGCGAAGGTTATGTTGATGTTGTATTAGACAAAACTCCATTTTACGCAGAATGTGGTGGTCAAGTAGGTGACTCTGGTATCATTGAAAACAATAATTTGAAATTAGAAGTTTTGACTACATTCAAAGTAAATAAACTTTTTGTTCACAGATGTACTTTGGTAAACGGTGAAATAACTGTTGGTGACACAGTAAAAGCTATGATAGATGTGGAAAGAAGAGATAATATAAAAATTCATCACTCTTCTGCTCACATTTTGCAGGCTGCTTTACAAAAAGTTTTGGGTAAAGATGTTCACCAAGCGGGTTCTCAAGTAGAAGAAAACAGAATGCGTTTTGACTTTAATTTCAACAGAGCAATGACTCTTGATGAAATTGAAAAAGTTGAAAAACACATCAATACTTGGATTAAATCTGATGATGCCGTAACAACAAAAGTTATGAACATTGAAGAAGCAAAACAAACAGGCGCAATGGCATTGTTTGGTGAAAAATACGATGATGAAGTAAGAGTTGTTTCAATCGGTGATTTTTCAAAAGAATTTTGTGCGGGTTGTCATGCTTCTCACACTGGCGAACTTCGTTTAGCAAAAATTGTTTCAGAAAGTGCAATCGCAGCAGGTACAAGACGTATTGAACTTGTAGTTGGTGATGCTGCTTTTGATTATATGAACAAGAAAAACATTGAAATTGATAAACTTTCAGCAAAATTTAAAGCTCATTATTATGAAGTTGAAGAAAGAATAGATAAAATCATTGAAGAAAACAAAGCTCTTCAAAAAGAATTGTTGAAGGTTAAATCAGGTCAGGCAAAAGAAAAATTCAATTCTTTTGCAAATGAAGCAATCTCAATTGATGGCGGAAAATTGTTTGTTAAAAATATGGAACAATTAGACGGAAATGCTTTAAAAGAAGGCGTTGAACTTTTGGCAAATAAACTTGGTGAATCTGTTATTGTTGTTGTAGCAGGAACATCAATGTTTGTAAAAGTTTCTGATAGTTTTGTTCAAAAAGGAATTAGCGCAGGAAATATAGTAAAAGAAATTGCAGCTGCAACAAATGGTAAAGGTGGCGGGCGTCCACAATTTGCTCAAGGTGCGGTTGTTGATTTGGCAAAAGTTTCAGATGCACTTTTGAATATTGAAAACAAATTAAAAGGCTAGATTTTTAAAAATATGGAAAATAAAAAAGAAAAAACCATTTTAAAGATACAACGCTTACCACATAATAAAATCATTCCTGAATACCAAACAGAAGGTGCTTCAGGAATGGATTTATGTGCTGCTATTGATGAGCCTATTTCTTTAAAACCAATGGAAAGAAAACTTATTCCAACAGGATTAAAAATAGAGTTAGAACATGGTTATGAAGCACAAGTTCGACCACGTTCTGGGTTATCAATTAAACATGGTATAACTTTGATAAATTGCGTTGGTACGATAGATGAAGATTATAGAGGCGAACTTTGTGTCCCTATCGTGAATTTATCAACAGAAGAATATACAATTCAGCCAAATGAAAGAATTGCTCAAATGGTTATCGCAAAATATGAGCAGGCAAAACTTGAAGTTGTAACAGAATTATCTGATACAGTTCGTGGTGAAGGCGGTTTTGGTTCGACTGGAAAATAATCAAACAAATGTTAAATTAATTGTTATGCCGTATTTTAGATTTACTAAAATACGGCTTTTAACTTTTTATTTTTGTTTTTTAAATTTTGCATAAAAAAAAGCTATGTACTTTAGGGGTGCATAGCTGTTGATTAGG
>JAKSUT010000194.1 GCA_024408705.1 bacterium
ATTCAATGGCTGAATTGTTGAAAAAATCAGAACATGATTTGTTAAACATTAAAAACTTCGGTAAAAAATCTTCAGATGAAGTAATTGAAAGATTACATCATTTTGGATTAGACTTAGCTCCAAGTCCAGAACTTGAAGAAGAAGTATTATAAGAAATAAATAAGAAAAGAAAATAAAAAGGAAAAGAAAATGAGACACCAAACAAAGAAAAACACCTTAGGAAAGGCTAAAGACCAAAGAGAAGCATTGCTTCGTTCATTGGCTACTGAACTTTTCACTCATGGTGAAATAAAAACAACAATGGCTCGTGCAAAAGCTCTAAGACCTTATGCAGAAAATATTATTTCAATGGCTAAGGTTGATAGTGTTCATTCACGTCGTCAAGCTTCTAAGTTCATTTATGACAAAGACATCGAAGGTCAAATTGATGTTAAAACTAAAGAACTTGTTGAAGAAGTAAAAGAAGGTCAAAAAGTTGAATCTCAAACAGTTTTGAGAAAATTATTTAACCAAATTGGTAAAAAATATTCTTCAAGACAAGGTGGATATACCAGAATTTACAGACTTCCACCAAGAAGAGGTGACGCTTCTGAAATGGCTTTAATCCAATTAGTATAAGAGGATTAAAACTTTGACTCGTTATGCTTTTAGGCTGGAATATATCGGAAAAGAGTATTTCGGAAGTCAAAAGCAACCAAAAAGGGTAACAGTTCAATCTGAGGTTGAAAAAGCCCTTTGCACATTGATAAAAACAAAAATAAGAACAATATTTTCAGGTAGAACAGACAAAGGCGTAAATGCCAAGGGGCAAATTGTTCATTTTGATTACGACAAGCCGATAGTTGCTTCTCGGTTCTGTAATTCAATGAACGGGCTATTGCCAAAAGACATTTCCGTTTCTGATTTGAAGATTGTTGATGATGATTTTCACGCTCAAAAATCTGCAAGAAAAAGAACTTATAAATATGTTTTTCATAACAGAAAATTTAGAAGTGCTTTTGATGGTGATTTATTGTTAGTGAAATATGATTTAGACATTGAAAGAATGAATGAATCTTTATCATACCTTGAAGGTTTGCATAATTTTTCAGCATTCAGAGCTTCAGATACAACTGTTTTAAATGATGATTGTTTTATTTATAAGGCTGAGTGTCAAAAACTTGGCGATACAGTTGAAATTACTATTTGTGGTTCAAGATTTTTGTACAACATGGTAAGAACAATTGTAGGAACATTGCTTGATATTGAAAGACACAATCTAAGTTCTTCAAGAATGAAGGAAATTTTAGAAAGTCATGATAGAACACAAGCAGGTCAGACTGTAAACCCATATGGTTTGACATTGATGAAAGTAGAATATTAAAATAATGGAGAAAATGCGAATGAAAACTTATTCAGCAAAACCTCTTGAAGTTGAAAGAAAATGGTATTTGATTGATGCAGAAGGCGAAATCTTAGGTAGATTGGCTGGAAGAATTGCAAATATTTTAAGAGGAAAAAACAAACCTGAATATACACCAAACGTTGATACAGGCGATTTCGTTATCGTTATTAACGCTGATAAAATTCAAGTTACAGGTAATAAAGAAACTGATAAAATTTACTACCACCATACAGGTTTCCCTGGTGGATTGAAAAGCGCAAGTTTTAAAGAATTAATGGAAAAAGATGCAAGACTTGCTATTGAAAGTGCAGTAAAAGGAATGCTTCCTCACAATACTTTAGGTGATGAACAATTCCACAAACTTAAAGTATATGCAGGTAGTGAACACCCACATGCTGCTCAAAAACCTATCGTTTTAGAAAAGGAGGCTAAATAATTATGGCTAACGCAAAAGAAGTTATGGCTACAGGCCGTAGAAAAACCTCAATAGCAATTGTAAAACTTGTTAAAGGTAAAGGTAGAGTATTTATTAATGGTAAAACTTTACAAGCATATTTAGGTAACAGACCTGCTGTAGAAATGTTAATGTTCAGACCATTAGTTTTAACTGATAATCAAGAAAAATATGATGTAAGAGTTAAAGCCGTAGGTGGTGGATTAGTTTCTCAAGCTGGAGCTATCAAACACGGTATCGCAAGAGCTTTGGTTAAAGTTAATGAAGAATACAGAAGTGTATTGAGAGCAGAAGGTTTATTAACAAGAGACCCACGTGTTAAAGAACGTAAAAAATACGGTAGAAAAAGAGCAAGAAAAAGATTCCAATTCTCAAAAAGATAATCTTTTTCAAGATATATTCAAAAAAGAG
>JAKSUT010000195.1 GCA_024408705.1 bacterium
TTTAAGAGTGCTTGATTTAAAATCTACAATAAAAATGGCAGTAGTTTCGCTAAACGTAAATAAAATGCGTTCAGCACTTACTTCTTTGGGTATAATTATTGGTGTTGCAGCAGTAATTATAATGCTTGCAATAGGTACAGGCGCTCAAAAAAAAGTTCAAAGTGATATGGAATCTATGGGTTCAAATCTTTTGACTATTCGTTCTTCTTCTTCAAAAGCAGGTGGTGTACGTCAAGCAATTGGTTCAAAACCAACACTTACTTTAAAAGATGTTAAAGCAATAAGAAAAGAAGCAAGAGGAATTGATGCTATTGCTCCAGCCTCATCTGAAGGTAAACAATTGATGTATGGTAATCAAAACTGGTCTAGCACTGTTTATGGTACGACTCCCGAATATTTATACATAAAAAATTATGAAATTGATTTGGGACGAGGTTTTACTTTAGAAGATATAAGAAACTCTGCAAAAGTTGCCATTATTGGTTCAACTGTTGCAAATGAATTGTTTGGGGATTTAGATCCGATTGGAAAAATTATGAGAGTTGGAAATGTTCCTTTTGAAATAATTGGAACGGTAAAACCAAAAGGAACAACAGGACCTTTTGACCAAGACGATTTGTTATTTATTCCAATTACAACTGCTCAAAAAAGAGTTTTTGGAACAGATTTTCCTAATACAGTTGGTATGATTGTTGTAAAAGGTATTGATCAAGATCAAATTTCTTTGGCGGAAGCTGATATAGAAGAAATTTTAAAAAGAAGACATAACATTGGTCATAATCAAGATAATGATTTTGAGATAAGAAATTCAGCAGAGTTTCAAGAAAAATTGAAATCGACTGTGCAGACATTCGCAATACTTTTGGCTTCAATAGCTTCAATTTCACTTTTAGTTGGTGGTATCGGTATTATGAATATTATGCTTGTATCGGTTACCGAAAGAACAAAAGAAATTGGTATAAGAATGGCGATAGGTGCAAAAACGTCTGATATAAGATGTCAGTTCTTGGTAGAATCTTTAATTCTTTCATTATTAGGTGGTGTTATGGGTGTAATTGTCGGAGTTGTTGGTGCTTTGATAATTCAATTTGCATCTCAAGGAAGTATGACAATTTCAATTTCTTTATTCTCAATACTTCTTTCTCTTGGTTTTTCGGCATTTGTAGGCGTAAGTTTTGGATATTATCCAGCGCATAAAGCGTCATTACTTAATCCAATTGATGCTTTAAGATATGAATAGTGATTAATTTTTGTGGTGAACAATTTATTTTCAGTTTTTATTTTTTATTTAATCACCTATTATTCGTATTCTTTATAATTATCACATATTCCATCAAGAGCTACTGCTGAAGAATTTGCGTTTTTTGAAATGCTAGGACAACCACAACTCATTTTGTCTAAATGTTCTGTGTTAGGTATTCCATATTTACAATTAAAACAACATTTTGCTTGTCTATAATTTGTGTTTATTTGTGGACTCATTATTTATCTCCTTACTAAGCTTATTGATGTTATTTTCTATGAACGACAATTTGATTATATGGGAATTCAATTCCATTTTCGTCAAAGGCTTTTTTAATTCTAAAATTAAATTCTCTACCGATATACCATTGTTTTATAGGTTTAGTTTTTATTCTAAGTTTTAGCATTATTGCAGAATCTGCAAATTTATCTATACCCCAAACTTCAACAGGTGCAAGAATGTCATCTTTAAAAGCATCTTCTTTTTGCATTTGTTCAACAACTGATTTTATAACGTTTGTTGCTTTTTCGATATCTGTACTATAATCAACACCTATTTCTGTTAAGAAGAAAGAATATTCTTTTGTAAGATTTGAAATGACATCAATTCTTCCGTTTCTTATAAAATGAACACTTCCGTCAAAATCTCTTAGGACAACCATATTTAGTGTTAATTTTTCAATATAGCCTGTCTTTTGGTCTATTTTAACTACATCGCCAACTCTAACTTGATTGTTGATTAGCATAATTATTCCTGATGTAATATCTTCAACAAGTCTTTGAGAACCAAAACCGATTGCGATACCTACAACTCCGGCTGCTGCAAGAATTGGTCCGATGTTGATACCTAATAGTTCAAGAATTAATAATGCTGCTATTGTAAATGTAATTATTGTTATCGCTGAATTTATTACGTAGTAAATGGTTTGTTGTCTTTTGGTTTGTTCGTCGTGTAGTCCAACATTTGGATGTAT
>JAKSUT010000196.1 GCA_024408705.1 bacterium
GTTGAAAATTTATCAGAAGAAGATTGTGTAAAAGCAATGAAACTTCTTGAAATTCAACGTCAAGCAATGCTTATGTATACAAGTTGCGGTTGGTTCTTCTCAGAAATTTCAGGAATTGAAACAACTCAAATTATGAAATATGCAGCAAGAGCTATGCAACTTGTTCAAAGTTTTTCTAAAAAAGATTTAGAAAAGAAATTTTTAGAAATTTTGTCAGAAGCAAAAAGTAATTTTCCTGAGTTTGGTACAGGAAAAGATGTTTTTGAAAGATTTGTTAAACCTGCAACTGTTACAGTTAAACAAATAGCATGTTTGTGGGCTATTTCTTCTTTGTATAAAGATTTTGATGATGAAGAAGATGTTTATTGTTACAAAATAAAGAAAAATGCTTATAAAAAAGTATCTAAAGGGTCTTCAAATATCATTGTTGGTCATTTAGAAGTTACTTCAAAAATTACTCTTCAAAAATCTAATTTGATTTTTGCACTTGTTTTATATTCTGGTGGAGATTTCCATTTTGCAATAAAAGAATTTAGTGATAAAGACGAATATTTGAATATTCAAAAAGAATTAATAAGAATATTTATGGTTTCTCCTCTTACAGAAATTATAAGAGCTTTGGATGAAAATTTCGGAAAAGAATATTATACTCTTAAAGATATTTTCTATGAAGAAAGAAGAAAAATTCTTCAAGTCATGTTAAAAGATAAAATGGCAAAATTTGCTCAAACTTATCAAGATATTTATTCAAGTGAAAAAAGTTCAGTTTATCACATGCAAGAACTTGGATTAAATGTTCCTGATGAATTTAAATTGTCAGCAGGTTACACTTTGAGCAAACAGTTTAATGATTTGATAACAAGTCCAAAAGGTATTTTAGATTCAAATGTTATTCAACAAGCGATGGATATTGATTTGGAAGTTAATAATATTGGTATTAAAATCGATAAAACACCGTCAAATCTTTTCTTTAGTAAGAAAATTTCAAGAAACATTTTGTTATTAACACAAGGTCTTGAAGCACAACAAGCAGAAACAATTATTGAACTTTTTGATAATATAGAAAAATTAGATTTGCAAGTTGATATTGCAGAAGCGCAAAATATTTTCTATGCAAGAATATTTAAAAAATTTGATAGTGTAATCCAAGATATAAACAAACATTCAAGCCAAGAAGATAGAAATTTCATTTTATCTTTGTTAGAAATTGGAAAAAGGTTAAATATAAACATTGAGTTTTATCAAAATCAATTTGATAGAGCAATAATGTCTGACTAAATTTCAAAACAAGCACAGAAATGATTTTGGTTATATTCGATTAATTCTGGAATATTTGTTCTGCAATTTTGTGTTGCATAACTACATCTTGGATGAAATTTGCAACCTTGTATTTCTTCATAAATAGAAGGTGGTTGTCCTTCTATTGTGTATAATTTTTTGTTTTTTTGAGTTGGTAAAGAATTTAAAAGACCTTTTGAATAAGGATGTTTTGGGTTTTTGAAAAATTCTTCAACTGGTGCATTTTCAATGATTTTTCCTGAATACATAACAGAAATATCATCTGCACAGTCTTTTACTACTCCTAAATCATGTGTGATTAAAAGAATAGCTGTTTGTTTTTCGATTTTTATTTGTTCTAACAAATCCATAATTTGAGCTTGAATAGTAACATCAAGTGCAGTTGTTGGTTCATCTGCAATAATAACCTTTGCGTTACAAGCAAGCGCCATAGCAATAATTGTTCTTTGTTTCATTCCGCCGGAAAATTCGTGAGGATATGAATTTAATCTTTGTTTTGCTTGTGGAATTTGTACTGCTTCAAGAGCTTCAATAGCTTTTTTTTCTGCTTCTTTTCCTTTTATGTTTTGGTGTTTTTTGATAACTTCAAGTAGTTGATTTCCAATAGTATAAAGAGGGTTAAGCGAACTCATTGGGTCTTGAGGAATAAGTGCAATTTCTGTTCCTCTTATTTTTTCTATTTCTTTTCGGGGAATAGAAAGAAGGTTTTTGTTGTCAAAAATGATTTCGCCAGATGTTATTTTTGCATTTTTAGGACAAAGTCTTAAAATACTCATTGCGCTCATTGTTTTTCCGCAACCTGATTCTCCAACAATGGCAAGCATTTTTCCTGAATTTAATTCAAAAGAAACATCATACAAGGCTTGTTTAAAACCTTGTTCTGTTTCAAAACCTAAATTCAAATTTTTAATTTCTA
>JAKSUT010000197.1 GCA_024408705.1 bacterium
TTTAATAACTGTACGGTGTTAGAAATAGCACTAGTCTTATAGAAAGTAGATTAAAATTTTTGCCGAAAAATATTAAATTAGCAAAACGCTCAGGTTTTTGTTACGGGGTTAAGAGAGCCGTTGAGACTGTTCAAAAATTAAAACAGCAAAATCCTGATAAAAAGATTTGTATATTAGGTGAACTTATTCACAATATGCATGTTATCAAAGAACTTGAAGATATGGGTATAAAAACTATATATGAAGTTCCAGAACATGGTGAAGGCATTTGTGTAATAAGAAGTCATGGTGCATCTCCTGAAACATTAGAAAAAATTAGTAATGCAGGATTTGAACTTGTTGATTTGACTTGTCCTGACGTAAAAAAAGTTCAACAAAAAGCTATAAAACTTGTTCAAGAAGGTTGTTTCCTTGTTATTGTCGGAAAAGCAGAACATCCAGAAGTTATGGCAATTAAAGCATGTGCAGAACAATTTGGAAATGATGTTGTAGTTGCAACAGAAATTGAGCAATTAAAAGAGTATGAACAAAAAATTAAAGAACACAAAAAAGTTGGTGTTGTTGTTCAAACTACTCAAATGATTTCAACTTTAAAAGAAATTGTAAATTATTTAATTCCAATTTCTAAAGAAATCATTGTTGAAAACACAATTTGTTTGAGTACAAGTATGCGTCAAAAAGAGGCTAAAGATTTGGCTCAAGAAACAGATTTGATGGTTGTTGTTGGTTCTAAAAAAAGTGCTAATACTTCTCATTTAGCAGAAATTTTAAAACCCATTACAAAAACAATTCACATTGAAGATGATAGTGAATTAAAAGATTATAACGATTTGATTGAAGCTGCTCAAAATATTTCTATTACAGCAGGAGCTTCAACACCAGATAAAATTATAAATAATGTTATGAATAAACTAAAAGGAGAGTAAATTATGGTAACAGCAGAAAAAATGGATGAATTTGAAAAATTATTAGAAGAATCATTCGCAAAATCATACTCAGTAGCTGACATTACAGTTGGTACTGT
This sequence comes from bacterium, assembly GCA_024408705.1. GTDB lineage: Bacteria > Cyanobacteriota > Vampirovibrionia > Gastranaerophilales > Gastranaerophilaceae > JAKSUT01. Next base: position 1,025 of record JAKSUT010000197.1, read on the forward strand.
AGTAAGAAAAGACAAAGAAGGTTATTTAGTAAGCATTAAAGGTGCTAAAACAGAAGCTTTCTTACCTGAATATGAATTGCCAGCAGCAGACGGCGAAAAAGCAGTTCTTGAAGCAGGTGAAGAAAGAGAATTTTATGTATTGAAAGAAGAAAATGATGACGAACCAATGGTATTGTCATTAAAAAGAATCGCTTGTGCTCAAGCTTGGGCTCAACTTAATGATGCAAAAACTTCAGGCGATACAATTCTTGCAAAAGTTGTTTCACTTGTTAAAGGTGGTGTATTAGTTGAAGTTGCTGATTTGAAAGGTTTCATTCCTTCTTCTCAATTAAGAACAGGTCTTCCTTTTGAAGGTTTGATTGACCAAAAAATTGAAGTTAAAGTTCTTGAAGCTGATCCTAAGAAAAACAAACTTATCTTATCTCAACGTCTTGCAGTTGCTGAACAAAGAGATGCAGTTGTTGATAACGTATTAGCTGAACTTTCAGAAGATCAAATCGTAACTGGTGAAGTTGTAAGAATAGCAGATTTCGGTGCTTTCGTTGATATCAATGGTATCGATGGTTTGCTTCCAATTTCTGAAATTTCATGGCAAAGAATTAAACACCCTTCAGATGTTATTTCTTTGGGTGAAAAACTTGAAGTTAAAATTATCAAAATTGATACTGAATTAAAAAGAATTTCTTTAAGTTTAAAAAGAATGGGCGAAAATCCTTGGCAACAAATTGAAGGTCAATTTGAAGAAGGTAGCGTTATCAAAGGTACAGTAAACAAAATTACTAGCTTTGGTGTATTCGTAAATATCTTCCCAGGAGTTGAAGCTTTACTTCCTGCTTCTGAAATCGCAGGCGAAAATGTAAATCCATTCAACGAGTTCAAAGTTGGTGATGAAATTGAAGTTCTAATCAAAAAATTCACTCCACAAGAACACAGAATCGCATTAAGCACAAAAGATATTCAAAAATAGTATAGCTTGAAAGTTATAATCTTCGGGAGAAGATGGGGCGGGTTTATTTTATAAACTCGCCCTACTTTTTTATCAAAAATACTCATTATGGTGTATATAGAAAAAGCTGTTTTATGTTAAGATACAAAGTGTAATTACAAAATAGGGCTTATAATATGGGATTTAGTTTTTTATCAAAATCGAAAGACATTGATATTCTTTCATCAATTCCAGAC
>JAKSUT010000198.1 GCA_024408705.1 bacterium
ACCACAGACACAAGGAATTTCAGATTCAATCACACAAAACTGGACAGAACAAGCGCTTGAATGTTACAAACTAAAATGTAATTGCAGTCAATGTTCTGTAAGCAAGGGCGATTATTCTTTTATTTGCCAAATGCCTAAAGTTTTAGATGTATTAATCAAAAATCTTGGAGAGCCAAACAAAAAATCAAAACTTGAAAGAATCAAGTAAACAAATGACATTTTGCATAATGGTCGTCTGAAAAATAAGTCGTTTTAGGTTTCTGAGTTTTACATATTTCTTTTGCAAATGAACAACGTGTATGAAATTTACAACCTGCTGGAGGATTTAGAGGAGAAGGTAATTCACCTTGTAGAATAATCTTCTCTGTTTCGCTGTTTGGATTTGCACTCAACAATGCTTGCGTGTATGGATGTTTTGCGTTACTAAAAATATCTTCAACCAAACCTTCTTCTACCATTTCTCCCAAATACATTATCCCAACTCTATCTGAAATATACCTAATTACATTCAAATCATGAGAAATAAAAACAAACGTCAACCCCAACGAAGATTTCAAATCGTTTAGCAAATTTATAATTTGTCCTTGAATACTCACATCAAGCGCACTAACAGGCTCATCTGCAAATACTAATGCAGGTTTCAAAATCAAAGCCCTTGCTATCGCTATTCTTTGGCGTTGTCCACCAGAAAATTCATGTGGATATTTTTTCAAATCTTCGTCTTTTAACCCTACACTTTTTGCAATTTCTTTAACTTTACTTATATAATCTTCTTTTTTCAAACCCTTAAAATTAATTTCTAAAGGTTCTTTTAATGTATCAAAAACTGTCATTTTAGGATTTAAACTTGCATAAGGATTTTGAAAAATCATCTGCGCTTTACATCTAAAATCCTTTAAAGCTTTTTTATCCATTTTTAAAATGTCATTACCTTCAAAATTTATTTCACCTGATTTTGAGGGAATAAGACGCAAAACTGCTTTTATAAAAGTTGATTTACCACAACCTGATTCACCTGCGATAGAATAAACTTCGCCCTTTTTAACACACAAAGACAAATCAGAAACGGCATACACAGTTTTTTCTCCTGATGTCGGAGAAGATGTTTTATATTCAACAAAAAGATTTTTCACATCTAACAAATTCATAAAACTATTATGTTTCTAAATAACTAAAAAAATCAATAGCGACATGAATTATTTTAAATTTCATGCCTACCTTCAAGAGCTTTTGCAAGAGTAATCTCATCAGCATATTCTAAATCAGCACCAACAGGCAAACCAAAAGCAATTCTTGAGATTTTAATACCAAAAGGTTTTATAAGTTTGCTCAAATACAAACTTGTAGCTTCGCCCTCAACAGATGGAGAAAGAGCCAATATAACTTCTGTCACATCATTTTCAGCCAATCTATGCAAAAGTTCACGTATCCTAATATCATCTGCACCAATTCCATCAATTGGAGAGATAAGTCCTTGTAAAACGTGATAAACACCTTTGTATTCATTTGTTTTTTCTATCGCAATCAAATCTTTAGTTTCTGCTACAACACAAATTACATTTTTATCTCTACTTGAAGACTGACAAATTTCACAAGGATTTGTAGAAGATAAATTAAAACAAACATCACAAGCAAAAGTGTTTTTCTTCGCTTCAACAACGCTTTTTGCAAATTTTTCAACTTCTGATATTGGCATTTTTAAAATATGAAATGCCATGCGCTGAGCCGATTTTGGACCAACAGAAGGAAATTTTTGAAATTGTTCAATTAATGTTGCGATAGATTTTGGATAAATCATAATAAAAACAAAAAGATAAAGTGCCTAAAGACAGACTTTAAACACTTTAATCTTTCATAACCTTTCTTTAAAAAATTATAATGTAAGTCCTGGAATACTAATTCCGCCTGTCAAAGTTTTCATTTTAGCTTCCATTTGAGCAACTGCTTGATCAGAAGCTTGTTTGATAGCAGTAGAAATAACATCTTCAAGCATTTCAACTGTATCTTCATCTATTGATTCTGGATTTTCAGGATTAATAGCTTTTGCAGAAAGTTTTATAGATTTAAATCTACCTTGACCATTGCAAACAACTTTTACAGCGCCACCCATAGACTCAACTGTAATTTCTTGAGCAGCAAGTTCATCTTGTGTATCTTTTAATTTCTTTTGAAGCGTTTGAGCTTGCTTCA
>JAKSUT010000199.1 GCA_024408705.1 bacterium
TGTAAAATGAAATAGAGGATGCAACAAAACGCATTCTCTTTTCTTTTGCTTTGAAAAGAGTGTTGCATTCAAGTTGTCATTTATATTTTTACTTTAATAATTTGTGCAAAAAAGGTAAAATTTGAATAAGCAAAAACATCCGTTGCAATAAATGTGACTAATTCATTACAACGAGCAATAAAGGTGCTTCTGCTACTAAAAGATTTTATTTCTTAAATATTGACGGCTTCAAAGTAACATCATTAGGGTAGACGTACTTGATTCCAATCAAATTTAAAAAATCTTGTCCAAAACTCTCTTTGATTAATTCGAAGGGAGTTTTATTTTCTATTGATTCTCTAATATAACAATTAATATGAGAGAACATTAAATTAATATCCTCTTGTGAAAGATTGTCCAAACTTTTGTGCTTAGGTATTATATACCTAATGAATTCATGATTTCTTTCACATTCAGCTTTATCTGTTGAACGATATGGATTTGTAAAAAATACTTTAATATTAAACTTTTCAAGATTGTGAAATGTAGTAAATTCTATTCCGTTGTCAGCCAATAAAATTGGAAATATTTTCTTAGTGTTTTTATAGCCAAGTTTTCTAAATAGGTTATCAAGACAACTATAAACTGAATACGGATCTGACTTTAAAATTCTTAATCCAAATTGAAATTTTTCCTTTGGAAAAGTGATAGTTAAAATAGCATATTTGTCATCTCTTTTGCCAATTACTGAGTCAAATTGAACAACTCTTGCATCTTTGTGATTATGCAAATATTTCTTTAAATCAGTAAATGTTCTTTTGAATAGCCGTTCAATGTTTTTTACACTTCTATCATCATGAACAAGATATGGCAACGTGTGTCTAAATCTAGAATATCGAATTAAATCAGATGGTTTTGCGTCAAAATAACGATCATATAGAAGCCTTCTAATCGTTCTTTCACAACAAATTTCCTTAAGTTTTTCATTAGTTTCATAAATGTGATGTAAACTTTGCCCTTTAAATACTAACGGAGAAATAACTGAATTTAGAATTTCAATGTTATCTTTAGATATTCTTTTATTTTTCCTTGTTCCGATTCTATTTTTTAAAGATCTATTTTCTGCGTTAATGCAATCATAAAATCTTTTTTCGCGATTACATTTATTTTTGTTTTCGCAATTATTGCAAACAAAAGGATACTTACATAAAAAATGGCAAAAAATTGGCACAAAACATGGTAGGTTTTTTGGCATGTTTGCTGTCACAATCCCGTTTTCTTCACAAAAATCTTTTTTCTGACAGTGGCAACAAGAATGTACGCCATCTCTAATATTTGAATATTTTTTTAATTCACGATAAACCGTTGAACGATTTTTCTTAATTATTTTACACGTTTCACGTTGTGAAATATTTTTTGCTATGCAAGCTTGTAAATTAATTCTGTCGTCGACAGTCAATCTTTGTTTCTGCTTCATAATCACTCCTTTCTTTTTAGTAGCAGAAGCAGATATTATTTTAAACTAATTGTTGCAACGACTTTGTCAAATTACAAAGCTAAATAAGTTAGCAAAATAAAAGGAACCTTAAGGTTCCTTTTTTTCATACATTAGAATAAATCTTCTTTCTTAATATAAATCGTTTCGACATTCTTGATTGCTTCATCAATAAGTTCATCAAAATTTGCTTTTGACTCATATTCGACACATTTTTCTAAATCTGGTTTTGTCTTAGGATTTTTTGGTGCGAATATTGTGCAACAATCTTCAAATGGTCTAATTGAAATTTCGTATGTATCAATTTTACGAGCTAAATTAATTATGTCGGTCTTGTCATAACAAACTACAGGACGAAGTACAGGAAGATTAGTTACTGAATTAATAACATTCATTGAGTCTAATGTTTGTGATGCTACTTGGCCAACTGATTCCCCAGAAGAAATAGCAAGACATCTTCTGCGTTTTGCTAACTTACTGGCAAGTCTGAACATCATTCTTCTCATAAGAGTAATTGCATAGCTTTCATCAGTTACCTTATAAATTGTTTCTTGAATTTTTGTAAATGGAATAATGTTTAATCTAATTTCAGGTTGATATTTATTTAACTTAGAAAGTATATCTTTTAACTTCTCAATAACTCCTACATTTGTGTATGGAGGAGAAGCAAAATGAATACATTCAATTTGAACGCCTCTTTTCATCATT
>JAKSUT010000002.1 GCA_024408705.1 bacterium
GTTCAGGAGGGCGAAAAGATTTTTAGTTATGAATGGCGAATTACCTACAAAAGTTTTCCTACTAACAATAAATTCTATCTAGAAACAAAAAAAGATATACCTGGAAAAGTAGTAAATGGTGTTCAACAACCATCTACACAAAAACTACAATACGAAATAGTTTATTGGAATAGCATAAAAGATTTTGATGAAGAAACTAAAGCTACATATTTACCATTAACAAGAGAAAAGATGGAAGAAATAATTACGCCGATTGTTGAAAAATATTTTGATCTAAATGAAATTCCAGTATCTGTTTGGATGTCGGATCCCAATTATCTTATTCAGGATAGTATATCATTGAAAGATTTTGCGGAACACACGTACAAATATCCACCTCTTAGAAATATTTTTTCACTAGCAGGCTTAGAATCAAATGACGATATCAATAGAAAAATTGATGAAATAGCCCAAAGTTCAAATTATCGCAAAAAATTACAAAAACAACTATCTGATAAAACAACAGAATACATGAATAAAAAATGGCCTGAACATAAAATATCTATTGACGTAGACATATCTGACGAACTAAATATACATGTCAAGGTTCAAGATAAAGATAATACAGATGCTTATCATAATATGGAAGAACGTAGTCAAGGTTTTAAACAATTTGTTTCCTTATTATTAAGTCTTTCTGTTGATAATAATACAGGAGATTTAAAAAATAATTTAATATTAATTGATGAACCAGAAGTTCATATGCATCCATCAGGAGTCCGTTATATGATGCAAGAACTATTGGAAATTGGTAAAAATAATTATGTTTTTATAGCAACGCATTCTAATTTTATGCTTGACCGAAGTACACAAGAACGACATTTTCTAACAACAAAAAAGAGTGGAAAAACAAAAATCAAACAAATATTATCGACAGAAGACTTGAACGATGATGAAGTCTTGCAAAGCGCTTTTGGTATGAATGTTGTAAGAGACTTTGTTTCAAATAATAAACTATTGGTAGAGGGAGCTTCAGATAAAATATTATTACAAAAAGCTTTAAATAAAATTAAACCAAATAATTGTATAAAAATTACAAATGGTAAAGGTGATAATCTTTGTGCTGTAGCATCACTATCAGGTTATTATGAAATATATCCAATTGTAGTGGTAGATGATGATGAGCAAGGGAAAAAGATAAAGAAAGAAATAATAAAAATTGGTTCTAATTACTCAAATGAAACAGTTTTTACATTACGTGAATTGTGTGGAGAATTAAAAGATTGTGGAACAATAGAGGATGCTTTATCATTGGAATATGTCCAAAATAAAGTCAATGAAGTCTTATCTAAAAATAAAATTAGTGCATTAGAAATTAAAAATGATAGCCCTTTCTGTAAACAAATAAAGTTACATTTACAAAAGAATATTTCTGATGAAAATTTATCAAAAAAAGATAAAAAAGATAAAGTTGAAAATTTAATTTTAGAGATAAAAACAAAAATTTCAGATGGTTTTGAAACAAAAAAAATAGATGAAAAAGCACCACTACTTTATAAAATAGCAACCAAAATCATAGAAAAATTTAATTGATGGACAAGAAAAAATATAAAAAATTATGGATAATAGAAAAATATAATCAATATAACGATAGGAAATGTTTACTTGCTGTATTAGATTCCCGTTTAAGTTATGAGAAAGTAATCTTTGCTATGAAAATATTAATAATGGGCGATAATAGTAACAATTTTGGTGAAATTTTAAATGTACATCATTATGCAAAAGATGAACTTGAATATCCACATCAATTTTTAAATTATCCTATTATTATAGTAGGAAATAGTCAATATTATAAAGCACCATATAGAGCATGGCTTGCTAATCTAAATTTAAAAACCGGCAAATATACCGATATTGAAATCGCATTTAAAGAGTATCGAGAAAAATTTAATTTAATACATCTCAATCTCACAGTTAATTACATCTCGTTCTGAGTGTTAAATTACAATCATAACTCAAATTTTATTACTTTTATTTTATTTCTTTCAATTTAAATTTTATTCCCAAAAGGCATAGATACTTTATCTTTTTTGTACCATCATTGTTTACTGAAAAAATAAATTTAATGATTTTTTTAATCTTTTTATTAATCTTTTCAGAAAGTTTTGGCTTATAAAACTTCACCTCAAAACCACACTTTTGAATTTCATTTTCAGTAAAATCAATTAAATCAGTTTTATAATCAATAGATGCTTTTTCTTTCTTCTCTTTTTCATCAGCCCAATTCCAATCTTTACATGGCAATTGGCGATTTTTGATTGAAATATTTTCATTATCTATGCATATTTGGTTTTCACCATAATTCCATACCAACAATTTGAATGTGTTTTCTTTTCTTATTTTACAAAGCATATCGTATAATTTATGCAAAATTTCATCTTCGTATTTATCCCAAATAACAAAGAATACAAAAGCTTCATCATTTAACGCTTCTTTAAAATTTTCTATACGCTTGTCATATCTTTCTTTTAATTTATCTATATCCAAGCAATTTTTATCGTGCGGATAATAAGAACCTGTTTTTTCATTTCTTATTTCTTTTGTCTTTACATCAATTTTTATTCCGTCGTAATAAAAACGAAAATCAGTTTCCAAATGATTTATCAAAACTTCTGCTGAATGACTTGCAAGGTCAAAAGGCATTGTCTTACGACCTTGAAGTTTTGTTTTTATCAAATAATATTCAGTCAAAAGAACTCTTGGAAAACAATTACTACCCAAACTTATTATTTGATATTTTTCTTTTTTATTAACTTTTTCGTCCACGATTCATTAACTCCAGCTTAAAAACATCTTAATAATTAATTTGTTTTCCAAATATTATTAACACCTTTTCTTTTGGGTGCCATTTAAAACACGTTTTTTTCAAATAAACCATATATGCTAAAAAATTTCTTATACTTCTTTGAATAGGATTTTTATATAAAATAAAACAATTTTTCAACAATTCAGAATCTAATATTTCTTTATTGTCAGGTCTTTTCAACTCTTTGCTATAAGAATCTTCATGCATTCTCCAATTTGTAAGCATTTCATCAATATAAAAAACATCATTTTTTTGAATAACTTGAAACCACAAATACCAATCTAATGAGGCTTTAATAGGAGAATTAAAATCTAATGTTTCTAAAATATCTTTTTTAACCATAACTGCAGAAAAAGTTGCCAACAAATTAATATTTCGCATATCTTTCAAAATATTAGTAGGAAATACCAATGAACTCAAAATCTTATCATGATTTCGTTTATAATCTTCAAGTCCTTTAACTCTTTCTTCATAACCAAAAATATTTACATCATTAAAAACCAATGCAGTATTAGGATTTTCACTAATAACTTTCGCTTTTTTTTCTAAATAATCAGGCGTGATAGTATCATCTGATTCTAAAAACGCAACATATCTCCCTTTTGAAAGTTTTATACCATATTGAATAGTTTGTGCTAAACCTTTATTAGAATTATTTTCATGAGTATAAAGTTTTATTCTTTCATCTTTTTTACAATACTCACTAATAACATTCAAAGAATTGTCCTTTGAACCATCATCTACGATTATCAACTCCCAATTTTTGTAAGTTTGACAAAGAACACTCTCTATTGTTTCTTTAATATAATTTTCATAGTTATAACTTGCTGTAACTATTGAAATTAATTCATTATAATCTTCCATAAAATCATATTAACATAAAATTTCTTTTACAAAAAATATTCTATAAAAGGATTATTTAATTTATTAATTATGATACTGAAAAGAAAGTATTTTTATTCCAAATAAATAAACTCTCATTCTTTTTCTTCCTTTAGAAACTTTAAATAAATAATCCTTAAAACTCTTTTTTAATTTTATTTTGGATAAAAATGGCTTACACGCATCATAATTACCAATTGCACCATCTTCTAAAAGATTAAACACTTCTATTTTATAAACATTTTCAGAAATATTTTCTATGTTTAATTCATTTGCTTTTAATTCTTGATTGTGTTCGACAATAGCAATATCAATAGTTGTTTTACCAAAATGTTCATTTATTTGTTTCATCAATTCTACTATTTCTTCATACGGTATTTTTTCATCTTTATAGCACATATAAACCATTAAAGAATGTTTTGTATCTTTTAGTTTTTTTAATAATCTTTTAATTTTTCTATCAAAATTTGCATTTACTATTTCATATCCTTCAGCAAGCTCTAAACCTTTTGGAAAATCATGTTTAAATACAATACCTGTTTTTTCATCAGTATAAACATCACACTCTTCCGGATATTCTGTTACACCTGTCTTTTTTAGACAATAAAAAAAAAAAAAACAATCAAAATCATTACAAAGAAAACTCAATCTTGTAGTTATTGTTGAACATCCAAGCCAATCAAAAGGAGAAGAAAAAACTCTCAACTTTGCCTTTGTAAGCATTTCTGCATTATAGCAAGCCAACCCTAAAGAAAATATACAATCATACTTATTTTTAAATAAAGGTAAATCAAGCGTTTTTATCATCAATTTTTCTCCTTTTTTCTATTATACTTCAAAAACATCAACATATTTAAACAATTAGAAAAACTATAAAACTTAATATCTTTTAATACACAAAATATTTATGTTATACTATTTAAAGACATAAATTGTTGGAGTATAAATGTTTAATCTAGATAAATTACTAATTGACATAAAAGTAAAAATGACAAAAGTTGATGTTAAAAAATATGATAACATCATTTTTCTTGGATATAATTGCGAAACAGCATATCAATTTTATCGTTATTATAAATTTGTAAATTCATCATTATTTGCTTGGACAAATGCCGTAGATATAAATAAAGCTTTAAGCCAACTTGAAAGAATTGGAACTGAAGATTTTGAATATGTACCTGAATTTAAAATGTTTAAAGATAACGTAAGTTCAATTTGTTTCCATGGAAAAACTTCTATTTCAGATGATTTTACAGAAGAAGAATTAAAAGAAGTAATAAAAAAAGATTATACAGATTTGGTTGAACGTACAGCCTATTTAAAAGAAAAATTCAAAAAACAAATGGCTGATGGCGGAAAAAATCTTTTTATTAGAAAAATCAGAATGAAAGAACTTTGCGAAGATCCGCAAAAAGAAAATTTAGAACTCGAAAAATTATATGAATATATAAACACAAATTGCAAAAATAAATTTGATTTATTGCTAATAGTAGAAGAAAAATACAAAAATTTAATAACAATCCAAAAAGAAAATTTACACATTAGAGCGGTAAGAAATTTCAATTCTGATGCTTGCGTTATGGGTGATAGAAATCGTGATCGCTATGGTTGGGGAATGATTTTTCACGAATTTAGACCTATGAAAAAAACAAAGAAAAGAAAAAAATTCAAATTTGAATAAACTTTTCATATTGCCGAATAAAATTCAAATAAAAGGAAAAGCAAATATGTTTTTTAATAAAAAAAAATACGATTTCATATTTAGTTTAGGAGAGGCTTGTTCTTCAACCGAAGCATTAAGAAAGAATGAATTACAAATAATTTCAAACCCTTTTGATTGGATTGGTGGCCCAACATTAGAAGAAAGAATAGATTTTATTTTAAACGATTTTGAAAACTTTTTAAATATTGAAGATTTAGAATCCTTAAATTGCACTAATAATCTAGCAGATTGTCTTTGTGATGTATATCATAATAAAAAAAATGAATTTATTTTTAATCACGACTTTCCTGCAGGTATAAAACTTGAAGATAGTTTTGACAAAGTAAAAGAAAAATATAATCGCAGAATTAAAAGATTATATGAAAAAATCAACGAATCTAAAAATGTTCTTATATTGTATGTTGAAGTTCCATTTAATGAAGAGAAATTAAAAGACAATAACAGACTAATTGACGGATTAGAAAAATTAAAAACAAAATTTCCAAATACAAAATTTGATTTTTTATATATCATTAACGACACTTCTTTTAAACCTATAAAATATAAAAAAGAAATTATAACAGATGAAATAACAAAAATATCTGGAAATTATAATCGACTAGATGAAAGTCTACCTATTCACGAAATTAATCATAAATTCTTCAAAAAAATCTTAAGAAATTATCAACTAAAATTACCAATTTCTTATTTTATTAGAAAATTTGCAATTAGATTTTATATAATGTTCATCCCAAATAGAGATACAAGAATAAAATTAAGAAAAAAATATCACGTATAATTTTTTGCAATACAAACATTCGTGGTATAATAAACGAAAGTTTTACATTTAGTATGGAGCGAATATGGAAAACGTTTTAGTTACCGGAGGAGCAGGTTTTATAGGCTCACACCTTACAGACTTATTAATAGAAAACAACTATAATGTTATAATTTTAGATAATTTATCTACCGGAAACGAAACAAATATAAACCCTAAAGCAAAATTTTATAATATAGATATCAATTCTGAAAAAGTTGAAGACATATTTAAAGAAAACAAAATAGATTATATTTTCCATCTTGCAGCACAAGCAAATGTCAGTTTTTCAACAAAATACCCAGATGTTGATGCTACTGAAAACATTTTGGGAAGTATAAAAATACTTAAACTTTGTAAAAAATATAAAATTAAAAAAATTTTATTAGCATCTACTGCCGCAATATATGGAAAACCTGAATATTTACCAGTAGATGAAAAACATTCTCCAGCTTGTTTATCTTGCTATGGACTATCAAAACTTACAATGGAACAATATACAAAACTTTTAGATGTAAATTACATAATATTCAGATTTGCAAATGTATATGGTCCAAGACAATCAGCTCTTGGCGAAGCTGGAGTTGTTGCAATTTTCTCAGACAAAATGAAAAAAGGCGAAGATATTACAATTGATGGTGACGGAGAACAAACAAGAGATTTTATTTATGTTAAAGATATCACTATGGCTTGTTTAAAAGCTATGCAATCAAGCATTAAAAACACAATAATAAATGTTTCAACAGCAAAAGCTATTTCTATTAACAATCTTTTTGAAATTATGGCTCAAATCTTTGATTATCAAAAAACACCAAAACACGGAGAAAGAAGATTTGGTGACATTCGCCACAGTATTTTAGACAATTCAAAATGCAAGGAAAAATTAAACTTTGCTCCTGAAGTTAAAATTGAAGAAGGTCTAAAAGCGTTAAAAGAATACAATTAAAAAACAATACAAATTGATTTATTAATTATTGTTAAATCTTTATAAAATTTAAGCACTTTTTATTATTCACGAAATTTCATTTCTTTGAATAATGGTGAATTGTGCATGTTATCTGTAAATAAAATCGATTTAAAACCTATAAAATACAAAAAAATTAAAGATACTACATTAGTATCTATTCCTGCTGCTAAAACCGCTTTAAAAATAGGCGGTATTTCAGCTTTAGCCCTAAAAGCAAACTTATTATCACCATTACTTCTAAAAAAAGACTACAACAAAGATAATTTTTATAACTTAGATAACATCACAAACACATATAGCGAATGTGAAAACAAACTAATTAACGAATTAGTAAATTATTCAAACGAAAAAGGCTCTCACCCATATAATGAACAAAAAGCACAACACCTTATCAACTGCCTTAGAAGCGGCGAACAAAGAGATTTTCAAATAAATGCACTTCACGCTCTTCTTGAAAATCCTAAAATGACAAATGGTGACGATATAACAACTATTGTTGCCCAAATTAAGCACCTAGACAAAGCTAATTTCTGGGTAAACCAATGTAAAACACTAAGCGAAAAACATAATAGCTTGAATAGCAAAGAACTTGCTGAAATAATACCTAAACTAAAAGTTAATTCTATCAATAAACAAGAAGAAGCAATTAACAAAATTTATTTGCCACACAAAAGTTTGAACAATCCATTATTCCTACAAAAATTTGGCGAATATGTTTCTTCTGTTCAAGACAGCGAACTTGCAGATAAACAATTTGCTTTCTTTGATGAAATGACAAACAAAAACAATGTGCCTATTGTTACTTCTATTGATTTGATTTCAAACCTTGACAATATAAAAAATGCAGACATAAAAGCCGACACCATTACAAAACTTGTCAAAAAAGGATTAAACACAGACAGTTTAACTCTTTTAATCCCTAAAATCAAAAATTCTTCTATCGCGGATTTGCAATTAAAAATGGCAGATTATTTCATAGAAAAAACAAATTTGGAATTTGATGCAGATACTATCATAAAAATGATGACAAACATTGAAACACCTTATGTGTTCAATATACAAAAAAACTTTTTAAACAAAATTCCAAATCTTGAAAAATTCAAATCAAATGAAATTTTAAATATCTTAGGCGATATTCAATCAAAAGACAAAGCTGATTTAAAATATACCGTCATTAATGAACTTTCAAAAATCGACAAACTAGATGGCAAAGACATTACAAATATCCTTACAAATATGGATAATGCATATTTTGCAGAAGTAAAACTAAAAACTGTAAAAAATTTATTACCTATTGAAAAATTAAGCGGAAACAACATAAGCACAATCGTTGCAAATACAAATTCAAACAATGTTTTTGCAATAAAAACCGCCGTTGCAAAAGAACTTGCAAAGTTTGATAAACTAAACGGAAATGCAATTACTAAAATCGTATCCAAAACAATGACAGAAGATGTTGGAAAAATTCAAATTGATGCAGTAAAAGAATTAGTAAAAAACAAAAAACTTTCAGCAGAAAATATTGGCGACATTGTTTGTGGAATTACAAATATTGATTTAAAAAATATAAAAATTGATGCAATAAATAAACTTTCTGCCTTTGATAAATTCTCAGGCGACAATATTTCAAAAATAGTAAGCAATATTCAACCTGACAAAAAATACAATTATGCGATGGAAACTATTGAAAAGCTTGCGAATATTAAAGATTTTCCAGCTGAAGACATTGCAAACATTGTAAACACAATGAATTTCAACAAATATACTTATAAAGAATTAACTGATTTCTTTATAACTATTCCTGCTAAAATAAGAAAAGAATTAAAAGATTATTCTACTGTTCAAGACTTTTATCCGTTCAAAGATAAATATTGTTTAAACAAATTAGAGAAAAAAGAATTATTAAACAGTTTAATCACACATAACATTGCACTTTTCGGAGAAGAAAATTCAGCGTTAAGAATTCTTTTCCCATTCCTACCTAGCGATAAAAAAGAATATTGTGAAATTGTTCCTATACTTGCAAAAAGTATTTCTATTTCACATCAAAATATTTCACAAAAAAATATTGATGATTATTTTAATGCGTTTGAAAATCTTTCAAATATCAATGGAGCATTTTTAAATCTTAATTTAGAAGACTCAAAAAACACTCCAAAACTAAAATATAGCAGAGAAAATTTTATAAAAGATTGCGATAACTTACTAAACAATTTAGACGAATATTCTAAAAAGAAAATGTTAGATTTATTCTCTTTCTCTTACTCAATAAAAGACGAAAAAACATATCTAAATGGCTATCCATCTTTGCCTGAAACAACATTAAATCAATCTAACAAGAATTATGACACATATCAAAAATTATACAAAATAGTTTCTGATTTCACTTTAAATAACAAGGTTTTATTTGAAAACACACCGGAAATAGAAAATGACATAAATAACATTTTCAAAGTTGTTCCTGAATTATTTACAACAGTTGGCAAGCCACAAAATGAATACCACGATTTTGATTTATATACTCACACCCTTAGAGTATTACAAGAAGAGTTGAAATCACCAGAATATTCAAGACTTAACGACAAAGATAAAAAAATATTAGCAACAGTAACTATGTTACATGATATAAGCAAATCTGAATATATTGTTGATAAATTACACACAAAAAATTCTGCTTCAGATGCTTTTGAAATCATAAAAAGATTAAATTTTTCTGAGCCGGAAAGAAGTAAAGCATACGCAATTATAAGAAATCACTCTTGGTTAGAATACTATAACAAAGAAAATATTTCTGAATTACAAAAAACAGAACACGCAAAACATATAGCTTTCACTCTTAGACAGGAAAACGCATTTGACTTAGTAAGCATTCTTTGTGAAGCAGATTTAAAAGGTTCTAAAAAGAATAACGCAAGCTATGAAATGTTTAAAAACGAACTTTCTCAAGGAAAAAAAGAAGTTTCACGTTATATCAGAGATATTCAAAAAACTGCAATTCCACTTCCTCAAAACAAACTTCCAAAAGCAAGTGAACTTGTTGCAGATGGAAAAATTGTGAGAAAACTTGATATTGGCGGAATTAAAAATGTAGTTATTTACTTAAACAAAAACAATTCTTTCTCTGATTTGAACTTTGTTCAAAATTCAGATATTGAAGATTTCAGTGTACTTGTTCACGGTCTTGATTCTGAAAAGAATTTTACAACTTTTCAATGTTTAGACGAAATAGATTCTACAAGTTTATTAAGTGCTTCTTATGTAAATTTGGACAAAGGAAATTGGAAAGTATTTAGACAACAAGGATTTATTTTAGACGTAGAAAGCGACAATATTCACGCTGCATACTACAAAGACTTTGGCTCTGGAGATGCAAAAAATATTGATAGCTTAAAAACAGACTACTTATTTAACGGTCAATATAAACCTCAAAGAGATTATATTTCAAGATTGATAAAAGAAAAATTACACACAACAGACAACGAATACAAAGATCTTTATCAAGAGATAAAAGATAAATCTTTATCAGAAATTCGTGAAGAACACCCATTTGTTGCAATTGCACTTAAACAAATTTTTATGGATATGCAAGGTGGCGAATACACATTCGGAAGAAATTATAATGAAATATTAGTAACAAGACCGAAAATTCAAGGTGTTTTTGCTTACGACAAATCTGTAACTCAAATTCCTAAATACCTAAGACAATATGCTCATGATATGGATATTCCAATAATTATCTTTGAAGATTAGAACTTAAAAAACTGTCACTAATACTATTAAAATTATTGATTTTATTACGTTATAATGTATAATAAACTAGTTAATATCGACAATTGATAGAAAATTTAAGCTATAAAATTCGGAAAAACAAATAAATGAATACAAATAATTTAAGCATACTTATAAATAGAAATAATAAAAATATATTCGATGAAGATTTTTTATATTATTTGAAAGCAATTGCAAAAATATCTAAAAAAACTTTTATTGTTTTAAGCAAAAATATAAAAGAAGAAATTAAAGAATCACTAAAAGATTTCAATATAGATTTTTTACTTTTTGATAAAAATTGTTCACTATATGAATTTTATAGATTTGCTATTAATAAAATAGGTTATAAAGAAATACAAAATTATGACAACTTAATTTTGTCTAACAATTCTTTTTATGGTCCGATATATCCATTAGAAAAAATGTTTGAGCAAATGGAATCTGAAACTTGCGATTATTGGGGATTTTTTCAAAAAGAAGTATCAAAAGAAAACTTTTTCCAACCCATAGCACCAAAAATTGATGTTATAGATACTAATTTTTTAGTGTTCAAAAATTGCATCTTAAAGTCAAAAAAATTTGAAAATTGGTGGAAAAAATCATATACATTTAAAACAGAAAAATCTTATGAAATAAAACAAAATGCATATTTTGAAAAGCAAAAAATAAAAGCTTCTTCATTCATAAAACTTGACGACTACAAAAGTATAACAGGAAACTTTGATTGTGGTATCGCTAAAATAATAGAAGACAAAAAGCTTCCTTTCATTACAAAAACTTCTATTATAGGAACATATAGCACTACAATCAAATATTGTTTAACACACCAAACAAACGATATTATTGATTTCATAAAAAATAATACTGATTATAATGTTGAACTTATTTATCAAGACCTTATACACAACAAAAAAATGTCTGAAATAAAAGAAAATTTGCACTTAAATTATATTCTTCCAACCGACATTATAAAAAAAGAAGTTAATAAAGATAAAAAAATTGCACTAATTATGCACATTTATTATGAAGATTTAGTGGATTATTGTTTCAAATATATTCAATCAATGCCTGATAATTCGAACATATACATTGTTTCTTCAAAGGAAGAAACATTGAATAAATGTAAAGAAAAAGCATCATCAATAGATAATTATAATTTTGAATTCAGATTAAAAGCAAATAGAGGTAGAGATGTTTCTGCGTATTTAGTTTCTTGCGCTGATGTTTTTCAAAAGCATGATTACATTTGTTGTATGCACGACAAAAAGAGTCCTTATTTTGATAGCCTTATTGCAGAAGACTTTGCATATCAATGTTTTGAATGTAATTTAAGTACAAAAGATTATGTCGCAAATATCATTAATACTTTTGAAACAAATCCAAAAATCGGACTTCTTACAAGTCCTAATATGTATTTTAGCACTTATCTTGAAGGTTATAGCATATCATTGAACAAAGCCAATATACTTAAATTGCTTGACGAACTTGAATTTTCAATACCTTTTGATGATACCCCTGTTGCACCATATGGTTCAATGTTCTGGATAAAAAAAGAAGCAATGCAACCATTATTCAGACACAAATGGGAATATGAAGATTTTCCAACTGAGCCATTACCAAAAGACGGAACTATTTCACACGCGGTTGAAAGACTATATCCTTTTGTCGCACAAGAAGCAGGATTTTTAACAGGTTGGATTATTCCAGACAAATTTTGTGCTATGTATTTAAATAATCTTAAATACAAAGGAAAAATTGTCGCAAACGAAAAACCATCATCTATTCTAAAAGAAATTTTCTCAATCGAAAATGTATATTTAGGAAACGAAAAATTCAAAAAAATGACTATTTTCAACAACACTTTTTATAAAGGAAAAATAGTAAAACATTAAATTCTTACTTGATTTTTAATGTTTGTTTGACTTTTTCCACTATATAGCGACATAAAGTTATCTTGTTTGGAGAATCACCTCTAAGATAATCGTGTCCGCCATATTTAAATTTTGATTTGTCACGTTGAATTATTTTAACTTTTGGATTTAATTTCACAAAAGGTTTTCCGTGTGTTGGGTGAATATAATAATTACTCAAAATTTTATAAGGTCTATTTAAAACATATTTATTGAAAACGCTTTCATCGTGAAACTTTGGAATGAAATTTTTTGCAATATCATCATCCATCATTTTTTCACAAACATCAAACATTTCTAATGTTTCTTTTACTCTTCCACCTATCAAACCAGCGTGGAAATAATATTTACCCTCGCCATAAGGGATATAAGAAGTTGAAATTTCATTTCTTTCATAATCAAATTGATTATTAGATTTATAACGCTTATTACAAGAATGAAGAGGAGCTACGATATAGCCTTCTTCTTCTGTCGGCAAAAGTTCTTCTTCTTTAACTTCTCTAATAACTTCCATGTTTCCGTTGAAGAAAAAGGCATAATCAAAATCTTTCAATTCATTTTTCACTTTGTTTAAAATTTTATAACGCAACGCAGTAATTAATGGCCAACCTAAATTATCTTGCTCAACAATTGTAACCTTGTCATTACTTTTAAACTCTTTGCTATCAGTAAAAAAGAAATAATGTTTTTCACAATTTCTTAAAAGATTTTTTTCACAAGATTTAAAAAATTCATCCCAAAAAATTGTATATCTTCCTGTACCTATATATAAAATTGCAACTTTTGTCATAAAAACCTCTCTTTTTGAAAATGGTATTATATTTTTAAAAATTAGTCAAATTTGAATAAATATTTAAAATTTTACGCATTAAACTTCTACTTTTACCCAAGATTTTGGCACTACATCTTTATAATTTATTTTCGCTACTTTAGTAAACCATTGAGTTGGAGCAACAACTATTTTTTCTTCGTTTTTATTTAACCAAGCGGCCATCCAAGAAAAAGAACTATTTGCGATAATATTATGTTTTGCATTTTGCATAAAATACAAATCTTCTTTCCAATTTGCAGTATTACAAAAAACATATTCATAACCACTTGGAAGATAACCTTTTGCCATTTCTATATCATCTGAAAAAACATAATATTTTGGATTTTCCAATTTATCATTTATATAATTCAATGCATTTTTATAATAATTTTCTTTGCAAATATAGTGAATTTTTGCAATTTCTAGATTGCTCACATACTCACAAAGTCTCAAATTTATTGATACTGAATTTGTAGATTGAATTTCTGATAACAAATCGTGATTTTGAATAAATGAATAATCTTTGAACTTAAAAAGATTTTTTACATCTTTTTCATATTTTTTAAAATATTTTTCTGTTTGCCAAAAACCTTTAAGATAAGCACTATTTTTTATTTTTAGCAAACTTGGAGTAAAAGAAAACCTTTTATCTTTATACAAAGTTTTACCAAATATACGTTTTTTATTTAATTGATTAATCAATTCTTCAGGTGCATATTTTACAGTAAGATTAAAATTATCAAGTTCTACAACTCTTCTTTTATATGTTTCGTAAGCACTTTTATCCAAAAGAAGTTCTTGCCCGTGTTCCTGACAAATTGCATATCCTAATGCGTATTGAAAAAATTGGTTTCCTAATCCGCCGTCTAAACGTACGACAATTTTTTTATTCTGTTCCATAACAAAATATTATCATAAAAAAACTTTGTTGATTTTTTCAGCAAAATTTTAAAAAACTTACTAGTTTAATTTTTATTCATTATAGAAATTGTATATTTTGCTAATCTTTCATCACCAATCTTTGATAAGTGAGTTTTTTGACTTTCTAAAAAGTTTTCTTCGTTATCATAAAATGATTTCTCAATAAAAATAATTTTAAACCCTAATTTTTCAAGTTCTTTTATATTACTTTCATATTTAGAATAATTCTCAAAAGCCACAAGAATATAGAAATTCACATCTTTGCCCCAATGATTTTCAACTTCTTTTTTACATTCTTTCAAACTAAGCAAAAACAAATCTTCAATATCTTTTGTATCTTTTACATTTTTAAAATTCAAATAATCAAAAATTTTTTTAGACAAAATTTGTTCCGAAAGAAGATATTTATGAAAAACCAAATTTCCGTTTTTATCTTTCTTATAACAAAAATCAAACTTAATCCAAGGCGTAATCCCTTGAACGTCAGTAGTCAGATTTTCTAGTTTTAAAGTATAAATAAGATCTTTCGGTTTTGGTATAACATTATAAAATTTTTCATTTTTTAATTGAAATAACATATATTGATAGGGTAATGAATATAAACTTCTGTTATAAACAGGACGTTTTGTCATTTTTCCTAAAAAATAAGAATAAGTTTCTTTTTCATTATCAATTCCATAACTAAACAAAAAGCAATCAGAAAATATTAATATCGGAGGCAATTTAGAATCTTTATTTTCGATTTTTCTATATATTTTATATTTATCTAATATGTATCTATTTTCAAGTTCTTTAACTGAAAAATAATGATAACGAAAAAGATACTCTTTACAAACAATATTAAATGTTGCAGCATCACCCATTCCATTTCTTAAAAATTTAAAATATATCATAAAGTCAGTAAGAACTAACAATAACGAAATACATATTAAATTCAAAACAACATTTTTAAAAACTTTCATTTTAAAAGCATATCATAAATATTTTATAAACTTGTATTGACATAAAATCAAAATTTGATATTAAATATAAATAAACAGATTTTGGGATATGCATACTGTTGGAGAAAATATAATGTCATTTTTATCAATTTTATATTTTAAATTTTTGATAATCGTATTATGTGCATATTTTTTGATGTACAAAATTTTTCCAAAATTTCAATATCTAATTTTACTCATTGCAAGTTATATTTTTTACTATTTAGTATCTCCAAAAGCCATTATATTTTTAATGTTTTCAACATTTACAACTTGGATATGTTCACTTTTAATCGAACATATTACTGAAAACAAAATAAAAAACTTATCTAAAATAGAAACCAACGAAGAAAAAAACAAAACTGAAAATAAATTTAATCGATTAAAAAAACTTACTTTAGGAACTTGCATTTGTTTAAACATCGGTGTTTTAGCATATATTAAATATTTTGCTATTATTGAAAAAGCATTATCTAGCTTGCATTTAAATTTCAACCTTATAAATGTAAACGCTATCATCGTTACAATTGGGATTTCATTCTACACTTTTCAAAGTTTAGCGTACTTAATAGATGTTTCAAGAGAAACCATAAAGGCTGAAAAAAACCTTTTTAAATATGCATTATTCACATCATTCTTTCCTCAAATATTACAAGGACCTATCCACAGATATAGCGAATTAGCAGAACAATTATACAAACCAAAAAGTTTTTGTTTTGATGATTTTGTTATGGGCTTTGAAAGAATGGCACTTGGATTTTTTAAAAAGATTTTTGTTGCTACTCAAATAGATTTTTGGGTAAATGCAATGTACTGTTATAAAACCAATGTTTCTGGTGCAATTTTATTATTAGCAACAATTTTATTTGGCATACAATTTTATGCAGATTTTTCAGGATACGTGGATATAGCACTTGGAACAGGAAAAATGTTTAGACTAAATTTACGCGAAAATTTTAATACCCCTTATTTTGCTTGTTCTGTTCGTGATTTCTGGAGAAGATGGCACATGTCTTTGAGTGTTTGGTTTAAAGATTACCTTTTTTATCCAATTTTATACACCTGCACCTCTTCCAAACTATATGGAAAACTGGAAAAAAGTTTTAACAGAAACTTGGTAAAAAGAGTTACGGTATCATTTGCACTTTTTATAACTTGGTTTTTAATAGGACTTTGGCACGATTGCAGTGCTAATTTTATAATTTACGGACTTTATTTTGGCTTTTTTATGATTTTATCCGTACTTTTTGCAAAACAATTTTCTACCTTAAAAAAAATATTTAAAATCAACGATAAATCTATTTTCTGGAAAAGTTTTCAAATTTCTAGAACTTTTTTAATTACTATATTCGGATATGTATTATTTAAATCTTTTAACCTTACAGATGCAATTTACATTTATAAAAAAATATTTACTCAATTCAACGAAGGTGGAACATTTAATGGTCTTTTAAATTCTCAAATAACTTGGATTGAAAATAATGTAATATGGTCTTGGAAAATGATAATTCTTGGCATATTAATAATGCTAATTATAGAAATTGCGAATTACAAAGGAAACGCTTTAACTTGGCTACACAAACAAAATAAATTTGTAAGATGGAGTATCGTTTATTCATTGATTCTTTTAACCTTACTTTCAATGATAAATGATGTTAATACCAGCAAATTATTTATTTATAGCAGATTTTAATAAACAACAAAAAAGGAACTGTTTTCACAGTTCCTTTTTTAAAAGTGGTGGGCAGGGGTGGATTCGAACCACCGTAAGCTCGCGCTGGCAGATTTACAGTCTGCTCCCTTTAGCCACTCGGGCACCTACCCATAGTGTTTCACGCTTCGTAGAGATATGCCTCTGACGAGATTTGAACTCGTGACCTCTCCCTTACCAAGGGAGTGCGCTACCCCTACGCCACAGAGGCGCGTGTTTAAGGTACATGAAGAGAATATCATGGACATAATCAAAAAGCAAGTTTACCTTTAAATATTATTTCTATTCTTAAATTTTTCAATTTACTATTTATTATTTTAATATACCAAACATTCCAAAATGATGTTTTGGCTGAATTTCTGCAACCTCTTCGGTTATTGGTTTTAAAGGTTCAGCGAAGAAAGTTGAATATTTTTCACAATATTCTTTCATAGGCATGAAAAACGCTTCCAAATTTGGATTTATGTCTTTTTTATATTCACTTACCTGAATGTTTTTTGCTTCAAATATCATTTTGCTAAGCATGTCTGCAACTCCGGCAGAACCTCTTGTGTATGGTCTTGCTTGAGAAATTAGCCAATGTATTTGTGCCACAGAATTTGTTATTTTATCTTGATTAGTTTCTTTTTTTATTGATTTATATATAGAATTTACTTCTTCTAACACAGGGTCGATAACTGTAATATTTGGTGCTTCAATATACATTGAATAGTCATCACCAAGGTTTGTCTTTTTTACGCTTGTTAATTCAACTACTTTATCTTGTGATGGCAAATATGCATGCATTCTATAAAAATCACCACTTGTTTGACTTTCTAAAAAGTTTTTTGCTTTTTCTTTGTAAGGTGCATATTTATCAACTATTCTGTTTCCTGTAACAGCAAAACGTCTTGCGCCAAAGTGCTGATTACCTTGAAAAAGACCAAAACTTCTATAATATGCGTTATATCTATTTGTAACATATTCAATTAAATCAAAGAATTTCGTATCTTTTTGAATAAGTTTTTTCCCGTCGTTTATTATATTAACAGTTGTTTTTGCCCAATCCATATCTTTTGCATAACCTTTTGTGTTGATAAACATATATTCAGGTTTAATTTGCTCAAAACTTGGTGTTGCCATTGATTTTGAGATAGGCTTTGCAACAGATTTATTATTATTTTGAACTTGTTGGTTATATTGATAATTTTGAATTGGTGATATTCGCACTTTTTTACCTTTTATTTTGAAATATTTTCTGCCCAAACTTGCAATATGTTTAAAATATTTTCACAGCATTTTGTCAAACTTGGGATTGGTAGAAATTCTGATTTAGAGTGGAAATTCAGACCACCTGCGCCTAAATTTGGAGTAGGTAAGCCTCTTTGAGAAAGTTGAGAACCGTCTGTTCCACCTCTTATTGATTTTGTTTCAGGTTTTAAACCTGACATTTTTAACCCTTTGATTGCGTTATCCATAACTTCTGGGGATTTATCAATATATTCTTTCATATTATGATAACGTTCTTTTTCGTTAAATTCGATTTCGCAACCAAATTTTTTCTCTGCTTTATCAATTACCTTTTTCAAATATTCGATTCTTTTTTGAGCATTTGAAAAATCAAAATCTCTAACAAGCATATTTATTTTTGTACTTGATACGTTTCCAGAAATTTGATCAATATGATAATAACCTTCTCTTTTTTCAGTTGTTTGTGGAGTTTGATTTTTAGGAAGTTTTTGAGCTATCCAATTTGCAACATTTATAGAATTAATCATTTTGCCTTTTGCAAAACCACAATGTACGCTCTTACCTTTTATAATTATTTCAGGGTTAAAAGCATTAAATGATTCGTTTTCGATAACATTTGGAACATCTCCATCAATTGTGTATGCTGCATCAACTCCAAAAGATTGAATATTGAATTTTGAAATTCCGCAACCTGTTTCTTCATCAGGAGTAAATGCTACTTTGATTTCAGGGTGTTTTATTTGAGGGTTTTCAATTAATACTTTTAATGCTTCTAAAATTTCTGCAATCCCTGCTTTATCATCTGCTCCAAGCAATGTTGTACCGTCAGAAGTTATTATTTCCTGACCTTTATATGGTGCTAAATCATTTTTAGAAATAACTGTTCCGTCTTTTAAATTTATATCACCTGATTGATATTTGTGAATTTGAGGTTTTACATTTGAGTTTGGTGCGTCTTCTGCTGTGTCATAATGTGCAAGTAAACCAATTGATTTGTTTGAATCAGAATTATTGCTTAATGTAGCGGTAACAATAAAATTTTCATCAATACTTGCATTTGAAAAACCCATATTTGTTAATTCGTCTTTTAAATAAATGGCGATATCTTTTTGTGAATCTGTACTTGGTATTCTTTCTTCTGCTAATGCTTCATTTGAGCCTGAACCTATTACTGCAAGTTTTGTGAATGTATCAACAATTCTATCTTTATTGATAAGGTTTGCGACATTTACATATTTATTTAAATTTGGTTTTATTGATGGCGCTTTTAATTGTGTTTTCATTATATTTGCATTATTAAATAGCGTCTTTTGAATAGTTAACATGTTTCTTCCTTCTTCCGTAGTCACATGTTTAAAAACTTGTAAAAATATTTTTTGCTAGTCTAATTTTTTATTTTAATATTCTGTTATATCCATTGATTTCTTTTTGTTTCAGGTATATAATATTGTCACAAGGTTAATTTTTAGTTGTATAAGAGCGAAGTGTAAATGAACAAAATTAAGAAACTTATTAATATAATACCATTACCTGTAATATTATTTGCTCTAACGGTATTATTTCTTATCTTTAGTGGTTGTTTATTTTTCGTGAGATATCAAATGTACAACACTTTAAAGCAAGTTTCTTTAAGTCACAAATATTTTATTTCAAGTTTAGTTTATGAAGCTGAAAAAAGTGTAAAAAATAACACTATGACAACCGAAAAAGCAAGAAATATGATTATTGAATCTTTTGATAATTATAATAAGGCTTCAGGTCAAGAAGATTTCTTGAATGTTTTAGATTCTAAAGGTAACGCAATATTATTAATAAACCCTATTGATATAGGAAATAATTACAAAAAATTTCAACACGAAAGCATAAGACAAGCTTATGAAAGAATTTTTGATATAGTTAAAACAAAAGGTTCTGGAACTATTGAGTATTCTTATGTTGAACCAAATAGAAATATACATGTTGTTCAACGTAGATTTTCTTATGTTCAATCTATTCCTCAATTTGATTTAGTCGTTGTTTGTACAACAAACACAAATCATATTTTAAGTACCGTGTTTATTTTATCGTTCTTATTATTTGCTATTATTATTTTTGTATTAGCACTTAGCATTTCGTTTATTCTTATTTTGCGTTACAAAAGTTTGAAACACATGATAGAAAGTATTCCATATCCTGCTTGGGTTAAGAATATCAATGGCAAAGTTTTAATTATGAATAGCCATTTAAAAAAACTTTGTTTAGTTGATTCTGAAAACATTATAAATGAAAACACTTTGCATAATTTCACTCTTGACGCAGATACTGTGATTGAACAATTTTATAATGTTGTAAAAACAGGTGAAATGGGTGTTATTGATATGGAAATAAATATGTTTGGAAAGAATGCGGTTTTCCAATTATTTAACGTTCCAATTTTCAACGCTTTCGGTAGTGTTAAATACGTAGCAACTTTAGCACGTGATATTACAAATGAAAAAGAAACTGAAAAACAAAGATTAGAATTTATTTCTTTAATTTCTCACGAATTAAGAACTCCATTAACTGCATTAATTGGTAGTATTAAAATCGTAAACACTTTGTTTAAAGCGTCTGTTCCTGAAAATGTAAATCAAATGTTAATTCTTCAAGAAAAGAATGCTTTAAAATTAAAATATTTGATTGATAACATTTTGGATACTTCAAAACTTGATGCTAATAAAATGGAATTTGATATTACAGAAAATAATATTGTTCCAATTGTAGAATTGACTGCAAAAGAATTGGAGACTTATGCAATTACATATAATGTATCATTAAAAGTAGAAAACACTTTAGAAGAAGTAAGAGTAAATATAGATAAAGACAGATACAAAATGTGTCTATCAAACTTAATTTCTAACGCGATAAAATATTCAAAAAGTGATACAAGTGTTGATATTTGCATAACAAAAATAGAAGACAATAAAGTTAAAATTGCAGTTAAAAATTATGATGCATACATTCCACCTGAAAAAATTGGTTCAGTATTTGGACGTTATGATCAAGTTGATAGCAAAGACAAACGTGCAAAAGCAGGTACAGGTTTAGGAATGTACATTACAAAACAACTTGTTGAAAAGATGAATGGTAAAATTGGTGTTTCTTCAGATGAACACGTTACTGAATTCTACACTATTTTCGACATTTCAAATGAAATATAATTTCTAATTAAAAGTTGTATTTTTCTTTTACTCTATTCAAGAAATTAACAAATTTTTCTTCTGTAAGATTGTATAAAGAACAATTTGCGATTTCAAACTCTTTACTTAAACCAACTTTTTCATAAAAAGCGTCATTTGTTGAAAATAAAAAAACTGAATTTGCTTTATTTTTATCTGCAATTTTTACAGCTTCATATAATGCAACTTCTCCAGAGCCTTTGATTTCCGGAGTTAATTTGTTTGCAATATTTGGAGCTGATTGAAGATATTTAATACAAACTTTTAATTTTTTAACAGCTTCATCTAAAGCTATATCTAATTGCATTAAGTTCGTAATTTGTTTTTTAAAACCTTTTTTTGTTTGTATTGCAAAAAATCTGTCGGTTTTATTTTCTTGGTCAAAAAAGTTATCACAAATAGAATGTGCATATTCCGTTCTTTTCCAATCACTTCTTATTTTATTAATTATTTTTTTATCTTTTGCATCATAAGGATCTAATTCTAAAACTTTACCTTTTATTGCTTTATAAACACCGTTGCCATTATTTTTCAACAACTTAACTTTATCAACACGAACTGCACTAAATGCTTGATTTGATGTTGCGTTATTTATTTGATTATATGGATTTGCTGATATATTCATAACTTCTTCTTAAAATTTATAATTTTACAAAACAAGTGAAGGTTGAAAATTGCCTAAAATTAAAAATTTTTGTGAAAATAATTTAATATTTATATATTTTTTAATTAGTTTGCTTTATTATAATTACTGTATTTAGGTAGAAAAAGGAGTATATATTATGAAAAAAATTATTGCGATATTAGCTGTATCTATGATTTTATTAGCTCCATCAGCAGCTATGGCTGGAACTCACGGTGTAAATGGTAAAATCACTCCAAAATCAATTGGCGCTGGTGCTTTATCTTTAATCGTTTGGCCTGGTATCGGTCAATTAATGAATTATGAAAAAAATACTGATAAAGTTTTAACTCACGCACTTTTAGGTTTTACTGGTGTATTTAGATTTTGGTCTTGTTATGACGGTGTTGTAAACAGAAAAGGCGGAGTTTGGGATAACAGAATTTAGTTTTCTAAACTTTTATTTAAAATCTAAAAGGTGCTTTTCAGACTTGCCTGAAAAGCACCTTTTTTAATAATTAGTCATTCTTTTTGATTTATGATAAAATTTTTAAAAAGGGTTTAAAATGACACAAAAATCAATATTTGACATAATATCACCAATAATGGTAGGACCTTCCAGTTCTCATACCGCAGGAGCTGTACGTTTAGGCTATATTGCAAAAAACATATATTCTAAAGAAATTTCAAAAGTTGTTTTTAAACTATATAATTCTTACGCAAAAACAGGCAAAGGGCACGGCACTGACAAAGGTCTTTTAGCAGGAATTTTAGGTTTTAGCGTTGATGATATAAATATTAAAAAAGTTTTTAATATTGCAAAAAACATTGATTACAACTTTGAATATTTAGAAAATTTAAACAGACACCCAAACGCAGTTGATATAATCATAAATGATGAAATGACAATTTCTGGAGAATCAATTGGCGGAGGCAAAATAAAAATTACAAAGATAAATGATTTTTCTCTTAATTTAACGGGAGAATACCCTGCAATAGTACTTGTTTACAACGACAAGCCAGGGATGATTTCAACAGTTTCAGAAGTTATCCAAAAGAAAAATATTAATATTGCATCTTTATTATGCGACAGAGATGAAAAAGGCGGACTTGCAATGATGAGTTTTGCACTTGATGAAGCGCCAACTGATGATATGATTGACTATATAAAAGATTTAAAAGATGTTCATTTTGTAGCAAGTGTAGGTAAATTAAACTCATGAATATAACAACTTTTGAAAAACTAATTGAAAAATCAGAAAACAAAGATTTTTTTGAAATAGCACAAGAATATGAAGCATATTTGCAAAGCGTTTCAGTGCAAGACATAAGAAGCAAAGTCTATAAAAACATTGAAGCAATGAAACAAGCAATTAAAACAGGTTTAAACTCTGCTGAACTATCTAAAAGTGGCCTATCTGGCTCTGATTGTCTAAAACTAAAAGAATATTTTCAAAAAACACCTTCAATATTCGGAAGTTTATATCAAAAAATATTGTTATATTCACTAGCGACAGCTGAAGAAAATGCACGTATGGGAAGAATTGTTGCTTGCCCAACGGCTGGCTCTTGCGGAATTGTTCCTGCAGTTCTTATCTCTGTTTCAGAAGAAGAAAACATTGACAAAGATAAACAAATCAATGCTCTTTTAATTGCAGGTTTAATAGGCATGATAATTTCAAACAAAATTGAATTAGCTGGTGCGGTTGGTGGATGTCAAGCAGAATGTGGAGTTGCATCTGCAATGGCAGCAGCTTTGCTTGCTTATCTAAAAGGCGGTGATAAGGAATGCATCTTAAATGCAGTTGCACTTGCCTTAAAAAACATCTTAGGTCTTACTTGTGACCCAGTTTGCGGATTAGTTGAAGTTCCTTGTGTTAAAAGAAATTCATTTTTATCACTACATGCTCTAACCGCTTGCCAATTAGCTTTAGCAGGAATAAAAAGTAAAATACCTGTTGATGAAGTTGTCGATGCTATGGCTCAAACAGGTCAATTAATGTCTGCAATGTTAAAAGAAAGTTCTCAAGCTGGGTTAGCAAAAACTTATACTGCTATTGAATTAGAAAAAAATTTTTAAATTTTTATTTTATGTTATAATAATGGTAATAAATACTTCGGAGATATAATAATGAAAATTTTAGTTACAGGTTCAAAAGGAATGTTAGGACAAGATTTGTGCCCTATCCTACAAGATGAAGGTTTTGATGTTGTTGAAACAGACGTTCAATCTCTTGATATTACAGATTTTGAAACCGTAAAAGCAGTTCTTACTAAAGAAAAACCTGACTGGATTATTCATTGTGCAGCTTATACAAACGTTGATGGCGCAGAATCTAATGAAGAAACTGCTCAAAAGATTAATGGTCTAGGCACTGAAAATATCGCAAAAGTTTGCGGAGAAAACAACATTGGTGTTATTTATATCTCTACAGATTACGTTTTCAATGGAGAAAAAGAAGGTATTTACACTCCTGAAGATACACCATGCCCAATAAATGTTTATGGTAAAACTAAACTTTATGGGGAACAAGCTGTTCAAAAATATTGCAAAAAATATTATATAACTAGAACTAGTTGGTTGTACGGTCATCACGGCAAAAACTTTGTTGAAACAATGATTTCTCTTGCTGACAAACCTGAACTAAAAGTTGTTGATGATCAAGTAGGTTCTCCAACTTGGACTATTGAACTTTCAAATGCAATTGTTAATTTAATAAAAAAAGAAGCTAATTACGGCATATATTTAATTTGTGGAAGCGGTTATACTTCTTGGTATGGATTCGCAAAAGAAATCTTTTCACTTATCGGTAAAGAAGTTAATTTAAAACCTTGTAATACAGATGAATTTCCACGTGCTGCAAAACGTCCTAGAAATAGCAAAATGGATAATGGTAACAGATGCAGAAACTGGAAAATATCACTAAAAAATTACATTGAATTAAGAACTGACGACTAAAGGCAATTTTTTTCTTCAATTTGACTTTATATACATGTAGGTGTGTAATTTTTTGGAGATTTTATGGTTTCAGCTTCAATAAAACCAATTACTGGGAATCCAATTATTTGTGTAATGGATAAATTGTGGACAAATAAAAAACCTTTTTATATGCAAAAGGTTAGCGACTCATTTTATCGTGGTTCTCAAGCCGGAGAAGCTGAATTTCAAAATCTTTCTAAAGAAGGTATAAAAACCATTTTAAACTTGAAAACGATAAAGAAAAAAGAATTAGAAACTTTATCTAGCCAAGCAAAAAAATTCGGAATTGATTACATAAATATTCCGCTTGACCCTTTTAATATCACAAAAAGTTTACCAAACTTGCTTGACGTTATTAACAAAGCTACAAAAGAAAATCCTCTATTCGTTCATTGTACTTTTGGACGTGACAGAACTGGTTTTGTTACAGGTTTGAACAAATATTTAAATGATAATGTTCCAATGAAAGAAGTTATCAAAGATATGAAAGCTCATGGTTTTAGAGAAACATTATTTTTCCACATGGAAAAATATCTAAAACAAATCGACAAAATGATGGGAAAAATAAAACCTTAATCCTTATTGGAAAAGAGCATTTATTTTATCTGTAATATCTTGTGGATCAAGTTCATTTGTAACTTTATTGATATCTTGCGCTAATTGATATAATTTTGCAGCTTCAACTTTATCACCTTTTATTGTGATACCTCTTGCAAGGTTAAAGTAAGCCAACGCATAATTTGGATTGCAATCAATTGCTTTTTGGAACAATTCACAAGCTTTTTGTACTCTACCTAAATCATCAAGATAAATTACACCCAAATTGTTATACGCAATATCATAATTTTTATCATATTCGATAGCTAATTCATATTCTTTAATTGCTTCATCTGTATCGCCTTTACCCCAATGTAAAAAGCCTAAATTACAGTGAATTTTTGAACTTGTAGGTTGAAGTTCTAAAGCAGTACGATAAACAGTTAATGCGTTATCATAATCTTCTTTATCATAAAAAGCACTACCTAAATTTACATAAATATCAATATCTTCAGGTGTTAAAAGAAATGCGCTTTGATAAGAACCAATCGCAGCGTTCAAATCTTGTGTTGCCTGTTGTTGAACATAGCCCAAAGTTTGAGCAATAATACTTGTCCAATTTTTATTAGGGTTAAGTGTTATTGCAGTTTGATAGTGAGAAATAGCCTCATCAACTTCACCTTTCAAATAATAAATATTTGCAAGGTTTGAGTGGAATTCTGGCATTGTTGGTAGAATTTCGATTAATTTCAAATAAACATCAATCGCACTATCATAATCACCTTGTTCTTCATAAGTTTGACATAAATGTCTGTATGCTGGAATATTCAATGAATCAATCCAAATTGCAGCTTTATATTCAACGATTGCGTTATGATAATCGCCTAATGTACGATAAATAGCCCCTAACAAATAATATAAAGGAACAAAACCCGGAGCTTGTTCTATTGCTTCTGTATAAACATTTATCGCTTCTGCTAAACCTTCTTTTTTAACTTTTATAAAACCTTTTAACAAGATAGGCAAAAATCTAAAATAGCTTAATGAACGTGCTACATTTCTTATTGCTTGCATATCAAAAGGTAATGTTAAAGCTGCCAAAGTCCATTCTAAATAACTTTTTAGTGTTGTTTTGATATTTTTGAATGAAGAAATTTTATATAAATTATGCAACATGTAATGCGCACATGAGTTTCTACAAGGTCTTAATTTTATTGATTTTTTTGCATAACTCATAGCATCAACAAATCTTGCTTTTTTAGTATAAGTTTCTGCAAGCAATAGATAAGGCTTATAAAATTTTTCGTCTTTTTTAATAGACATATTAAAATAATTGATAGCTTTATCTAAATCGCCTTTGTAAAATTGAGCCAAACCTATCTTGAAATAAATTTCAGCAGAATCAATGTATGTTTCTAAAGCTCTTTGATATTCTGTAATAGCTTCATCAACATATTGAGAAAGATTATAAATATCAAGATGCCAAGCAAGATACAAATCACCAAGTCTTACATGCAAATCAGCATTTGTAGGATCTTTTTGCAAGTTAATTTGGCAAAGCTCTATTGATTTTTGAATATTGCTTTTTTTATTAGCTTTTTTTACTTTCTTTTCTTTATTTTTGTTATCTAGTTCTTGAGTCATAATCTATTCAAAACTTTCTTCTGTATTTGTTTGTAATTCGAAGCATCTTTTT
Organism: bacterium; assembly: GCA_024408705.1. Lineage (GTDB taxonomy): Bacteria > Cyanobacteriota > Vampirovibrionia > Gastranaerophilales > Gastranaerophilaceae > JAKSUT01. The sequence continues at coordinate 27,580 of JAKSUT010000002.1, forward strand.
ATAATTCTATCTCTATCTTTTTCATCAATTTCAATGAAAGTTAAAACATGCTCATCTCTTGGTAAAAAAGTTGTATTTACGATTTTTGCTCTAGCAACAACTGATTTAGCATTTGGCATGGTCAATGTCATTTTTACAATATCTTCTGGAACAATATGGTGGTTTTCATCATCATTAACTTCAAATTTTATACCACTGCCACTAATGTCTAAAGTTCTTGCTATGATAAGGTTTTTGTCAGAAGTTTCAATGATAATTTTTTCATGACATTCAATTCTTGCGTATTCTCTACGTTGAATTTGTGGAGATGCCTCTACATATTCTATCACAAATTCTTCTTCTTGTGGAGAATTTAACACCATAGAATAAAAAACTATTACACCAAGAGGAGTGAAGATTTTTACCCCGATCTCATCACCTTCTTGAAGGTAATCATAATAAGGTTCGAATAATGTTTCGTCAAAATTTATTGAAAGCCTATCATTCAAATATTCTTTCACTAGACACTCTAAAATAACATCTACGCCTTGTCTTGTTTTTAAAAAAATCTTGACTGTTTGATTAGGTTTAACATCACTCATAAATTATATTTTAATTAATTTTTTTACAAAATGCAATAGCAATCAATGTAAATTGTATATGATTTGATAATAATTCTTTTGTGGTTTACTTTTCATTGAGAAAAAAGTTTTTACAAACAAAGACAAGGTGCAAACCTTGTCTTTGTTTGTATTATTACAATTTTATTTTATATTTGATTTATTTTTTATCGTCATTTCGATTATATGCCAAAATAAATGTAACTTGATCATTCCAATAAGCTTTTTCACCTTTTTCGCCTTGTTTAACTACTTGAATAAGTTCGGAATCTTTATCCATTGTTACAATTCTAATTTGATCAACTGATTCATTTAAGAAGCCTTCATAACCAACTTTCATATTGGCATAATATTCTTCTAACTTAAGGAAATAATGTCCTCCAATGCATAAACTTACTCCAGTACCATTTGAAGTATCTGTTTCCATAAATTCGTTATCAACTTTTACTCCAAGCCAAGTACCTGATTCTATATTATCTTCACCTAATTCTTCAGCTATATCTGTTATATCCATTACTTCTATATTAGTATCCCAAGAGCCTAATAATTTAAACCAATCTGAAGATTTTACAGAATCTGGAAAAGATGAATATTTAGGATTTTCTTCTGCAGTATAAGGATTTGCTTCAATAGGTATTACATCATCATCTATAACATTTGCAACTTGAAATGTTATTTGTTTTGTTAAAAGTGCTGTATCATCACAACGATATAGATGTGTAGAAAGGTCATCTTCTTTATGAATATATCCATCTAGATATACAATTTGAGATGGAGCTAAAAATCCTTTAAATAAAGTTGCTCCTCTTTTTCCTTCTCCACCATATATATCCATTGACCATACTATTTCATCGTTATCTTTAGCAGACATACTAAAATCTGTAAAACTTCCAAAAGGATAAGACTCTTTACCTATCGTCATCCCTATTATATCGCCAGTCATTCTTCTGTCATAACCTTCTTTGTTTTCAATGTTTAAATCAACGATTTCTACCTTTGCACCAATAGCTTTAAGCATTTTGTAATTATCAGTATCTTTTACTGTGAAAACTTTTGCTGGTTTTTCTACAGGAACAACTTCTTCTACTTCAGGGGTTTCTTCAACAACTGGTTCTTCAACAACAGGCTCCTCTTCAATTGGTTCTTCTTCAACAGGTGGTTGAGGTTTTTCTTCAGGTATTTCAATTGGTGTTGGGTCTGTTGGCTGTTTACAAGCAGACATTCCTACACTTGCCATACCTAGAATTGCTGCAGCAGCTAAAGCTTTCATTGCATTTGCAGATTTGTTCACCCCAAAACCTTCAAAAGATGGAGCAGTTTGATATTGCTGTTGCTGTTTGAATTTTGTTGCGCTTGTATTGTTTGACAAAGCACCTATACGTTGTATCATCATAATTTTTATTCCTCCGATGTCTAATTTCTAATACGTTTCACATATCTTTTAAAAATGGTAAAAAAATAATTTGCGTACTTTTTACACTTATTTTTACGAAAGTATAAATTGAATATAATTTTATTGCAATTAATTAAAGATATAATATTTCATTTTTTATAGTATAATCATTTTTAAGGAGAAAACGATTATGGGAAAAATTTATTTTGTAGATGTAACTAATAGAGATGGTGTTCAAACTTCAAGACTTGGTTTAGCTAAATTAGAAAAAACAATCATAAATGTTTTGTTAAATGATATGGGTATATCTCAATCAGAATTTGGTTTTCCAACAACAAGACACGAACTTAATTATTTAAACGCAAACTTAGAACTTGTAAAAAGAGGTTGCATCACAAAAACAAAACTTTCAGGCTGGATGCGTGCAATAGTTGATGATGTAGAATTATCATTTTCTAATGTTCCATACCTTGAAAATATAAATCTTTCTCAATCAACTTCTTCTCAAATGATTCAAGGTAAATATCTAGGTAAAAAAACACCGGAAGACATTTTAAAATTGTCAAAAGAAGCAGTTGAATGTGGGGTTTCACACGGTGCAAAAATTATCGGTGTAAACGCAGAAGACGCTTCAAGAAGTGATATTGAATATTTGATTACTTACGCAAAAGAAATGAAAGCATCAGGTGCAAATCGTTTCAGATATTGCGACACATTAGGTTTTGATGATCCACAAACAGCTTACGATAGAATTTATAGAATCGCAAAAGAAGCTGATATTGACGTGGAAACACATTTCCATAACGACTTAGGAATGGCAGTTGCTTGTTCTGTTATGGGTGCAAGAGCTGCAATTGACGCAGGTAGAGATGCTTATATCAACACGGCAATAAACGGCATGGGAGAGAGAGCAGGAAACGCTGATTTGGTTTCATGCTTGCTTGCGATTTTAAAATCAAGCGGTTTTAAAAATAAATATGAAATTGATGAAAACATTGATTTGAGCAAAACTTGGAAATTATCTAAATACACAGCTTATGCTTTTGGAGTTCCTATTCCAATCAACCAACCAGCAGTCGGTAATAACGCATTCGCACACGAATCAGGAATACATGCCGATGGTGCTTTGAAAGATAGACGTAATTATGAATTGTACGATTTTGAAGAATTGGGCAGAGGCGAACCTGAAATCATTGAAACAGGACGTATGATTACAATTGGTGAATACGGTGGAATTAAAGGTTTTAGAAACGTTTATGAAAACTTAGAAATAGAATTTCAAGACGAACATGAAGCAAGAAACATCTTGGAATTAGCAAGATATGCCAATGTTCACACTCAAAAACCTTTGACAGATATTGAATTAAAATTCATATATGAGTACCCTGATATTGCGGCGAAAGTAATGACAGTAACGCCATATTACCAACCTGAAGGTGCAATGAAATCAAGATTAGAAAAAGCATCAAAAGTAAAAATATAAAAAAGACTTTACAATAAAATTATTTTGTGTTAAAAATATCTTATATCGGAAGATTGCTTTGGAAGAGTGCCAGAGCGGTTTATCGGAGCGGTCTTGAAAACCGTCGTACGTGACGAGCGTACCGTGGGTTCGAATCCCACCTCTTCCTGATTTTAAAAAGAGCCTTTTGCATAAGCAAAAGGCTCTTTTTACATGTATAAATAGTCTTGCAGTTTGTGAAAAAGTATCTTGCAAAAACAGAATTTGCAATGATTTTAACTTTTTACACTTTTGTTTCATCCATTAATATAATTGTCTATGAAATTGATGAATAAGTTATATCGTTACTTGTTTTTAAATTTTAATCTTATTCCACAAATACATAAAACTTTATGTCTTTTATCAATTGAATCACTTACCCATAAAATATTTTTTAATAATTCTTTTTTAATACTTATTTTTATTTTCATTAATTTCACAGATACATGAGTTTCAGAAGAATCAAACAACTTATTTTGTTCAACATAATATAAAATAGGATGATTTGCTATCTTTTTATATTCTTCTTCTTCATATTGCGTAAACATATTAAAATCGACATGTCCTTGTTTAATTTCATTAAAGAATATTTTTGACATACAATTTTTCAAATATTTAAATCGTTTTTGAGTTAATTGTTTTTTATAAAACCAATTTTTATTTAAATACTCACGTCTGCTTTTTACATAATAATATAACGGCAACATATCCTGTTCATGTTCGGCCATAAATTTAGCTAATAAACCATATTCAACATCAGACCCCCAAGGAACAATGTCATGTTGATGAGTAGATTGATTTGGATTGTTTAGTCTGTAATGGTACAAAGGTTCATTTAAAACAATTACTTTTTTTGCAAAAAACCAAGTTTTAAGCACAAATGTCATATCTTGATGGGTTGCACCTTTTGTTTCAGTATAATAAATACCGTTATTTATTAACATTTCTTTTCTATAAATCGCACACCATTGAGAAGCATGAGTAAGCGGTATTTCAATAATATCAACATTTGATATAGGAGTATTACACTTATCTGGTGGAAAATGATTACCTACTTCATTACTTTCTTCACTTTTGGTTTCAGAGAAAAATGTTGCTTTAACAATATCAATATCATTATTTATTAATTTTGAACATAATATTTCATAAAAATTTGGTTCAACATAATCATCCGATTCAACAATACCTATAAATTCGCCTTTGGCTTGTCTTATTCCAAGATTCATAGCTTTTCCATAGCCTTCATTTTTGTCAATATGAATTACTCGAAATCTAGAATCCTCATTTACAAACTTATCAATTAAATTTTTAGCTTCAATTATTGCTTCATTATCTATCAATATAAACTCAATATCTTGCAATGTTTGAGCTTTTAAACTATTTAAACACTTTTCTACATATTCTACTTTATGATTATATATCGGAGTCAAAACTGAAACCTTAGTGTTTTTATTTGCCATTTTATATTCCTTTTTATTTAATTATTTTTTGCTAATTCTAATTCTTTTTTATAAAAATTCTTCTTATATAAATATCTTTCCTTTGTTTTACCAAAAACAAAATTAC